>JBOGYN010000278.1:0-4326 GCA_050696855.1 Solirubrobacteraceae bacterium
AAGCAGACCTGCGAGAGCGTCCCCGACTCGGCGGCGGCTGCCTGCATTTCGCGGGCGCTGAGCAGGTCAGCGGCCAGCGGCTTCTCGCAAACGACGTGCTTGCCGTGGGCGAAGGCGTCGAGCGCGATTTCGGCGTGGAGGGCATTGGGCACGCAGATGTCGACCAGGTCGATGTCATCGGCGCGCGTCACCGCCCGCCAGTCGTCGTGCTGCTCGGACCATCCCCAGCCGCGCCCGAGCGCTGCTGCCCGCTCGCCGGCCGAGTCGGCCACTCGGCGCAGATCGATCGTCACCTCGGCCTCCGGGAAGGTGCCGGCGAGGCACTGGTAGGCGGCACTGTGCAGACCGGCGATGTAGCCGGCGCCGACGATCCCCACCCGCAGATTTGTGCTCATCGGTCAACCCTCCTGTTGTGACCCGATCGTGTGATCGATCGAAAGGAAATCTCCTCGCGGTGGCCGCTCGCGGCCGATCGCAGGATCGCGTCGCAGATCTCGGCTACGCGGTACCCGTCCTCGAACGACGCCCCGTGCGGCGTGACCGAGTGCTCACCGGCAATCGCGCGAAAGAAGTGGTCGAGCTCGTGCGTGAAGCTGTCGTCCCAGCCGAGCGGATGCCCGGGCGGATACCAGTACGGCGAGAACGGGTGGTCTCGCTCTGTCACGAGGATGTCGCGGAAGCCCTTGCCGAACTCCCCGAAGCGAAGGCGGTTGAGGTTCTGCACGTCGAACGCGATCGAGCCGCGCGAACCGTCGACCTGAATCCGGCTCTCGTTGACGTAGCCGGCGGCAACCCGGGATGCCTCGATCGTCCCGATCGCGCCGTTGTCGAACTCGACCACCGCCTCGAACGCATCGTCGACGTCGACTGCGACGCCCCCGCGTGCCTCGACGAAGGTGCGCGCCGCTCCCATCACGTGAGTCGGCTCGCCGACCAGATACCTGGCGGTGTCGATGTGGTGCGCACCGAGATCCCCGAGCGCGCCGCTGCCCGCGTGCTCGCGCTGGAAACGCCAAGCCGTCTTCCCCTTGGCGGGGTCGACGGCCGAAGCGTCGAGGAAGCTCGAGCGGTAGTGGTAGAGCTCGCCGAGCTCCCCTTCCTCGATCATCTGGCGAGCGAGCCGGATCGCCGGAAAGAAGCGGTAATTGAACGCGGTCATGTGGATCACGCCGGCTCGTTCGGCGGCATCCCACATCTCGAATGCCTGGTCGGCGGCGACCGCGAGCGGCTTCTCGCAGACGACGTGCTTGCCGGCGCGCGCGGCGGCGATCGTCGGCTCCGCGTGCATCGAATTGGGGCCCGTGTTGTCGAGCGCCTCGATGCCATCGTCGTCGACGAGCTCTGTCCAAGCCGTGGCCGCGCGCTCGAAGCCGAGCTGTCGTCGCGCGCCACCCACTGCGTCCGCGTCACGGCCACAGATGGTGTGGAGCCGGGGGACGAGCGGGCAGTCCGGCGCGAGCTGGCGCAGGGCGTTCAGCGCCCGAGCATGGACCTTGCCCATGAACGAGTACCCGAGCATCCCGACGTTGATATACGTCATTTGAGCGCGCGCCTCGCCTCAGCGTACGCCCGCGCGGACCCCGGTGAGCGCAGCGTCGACGTTCGTTTCGTCGACGATCGCGGGGCCGGTCATGATGTCGGCGGCGGCGGTCAGGCCGTGAGTGACCAGCAGGTGAAGGAAGCCGATTCCGAGGTAGCCCTGCAGGTATTGCTGCGAGTCGATCGTGAACGCCAGGCGCCCGCCTTTGATCGCCCGGAGCTGGTCAAGCGCGAGGTCGAAGCTGCCGTGACGAATCCGATCCTGTGCGCCAATCTGAGCGACGGCGTCCAAGACCGCGCGACATCCCGGGGGACCCAGAGTGCAGATCACGTCGACGTCTGCGTGCCTGTCCAGGTGCTCGCGGATCAGCTCGACTGACGCACGATGGTCGTCGCCTGGAACCCGCAGCCGCTCGCCCGGAACGTCACGCGAGGCGAGCTCGCGCAGGAAACCATCGCAGCGTGCAGTATGGCAGGCGTTGTCGATCAGGTAGTGGTCGATCGTCAGTCCACGCAGAGCAGGTCCGCTCGCGAGGAGACGCTCGGCGGCTGTGCGACCGCCGACGCCGTCATCGGCGCCGATGTAAAACCTGTACGGGATCCGCTCCGATGTCTGCCGCGGGTCAGCAGCATTGACTGCGATCACTGGGATGCCTTCGGCGACCGCCGCGCGCAACGGTGCCTCGACGGCTGCAGCATCCGGGATCGTCACGATAATCCCATCGGGCTCTTCCTCCCTCGCCCGCTCGATCAGATCCGCCATCCGCGCAGGCGAGAACTGAAGCGGCGCGCGATGGTGCACTTGGCAGCCGAAACGGAGCGCGGCATCCTCGAGCCCACGCCGGTATACGGCCCAGAACGGGTCGCCCAGGATGTCGTGAGTGATCGAGGAGAACCGAAACCCGACAGCTTCTCCAAATACGACATCCTTGCCGTCGGCTGACAAGTCAGTTACCACGAGGTACAGCATAGAGATCTAATCACTGGAAGCGCGTACGCTACACGGACCGGGGTTCGATTACGGTCCGGCTGTCGAATTGCGCGACCCGCGGCCGTCGAGGTGGACCCGATCGCCCTTCAGGCGGAGCAACTCCCGGTTGAGGTAGTGGCGCCGCTGTCGGAAGATGACCGGCGGCAGCTCGGCGTTGATCAGGAGCCCTTCCCCTGCGCTCGTTCGCTGCAGTGCCTGGGCCGTCATCACCGCCGCATCGCGGCCGTTCTGCCCACCGCCGACATGCTGGCGCTGCCCCAGGAGCTCGACGAGCTCCTGACGTGTGAACTGATCCGTGATCGACCCCATGAACACCTTCGCCTGCGAGAGCGCGAGTATCTCCGCCGCGGCGTCGACCCCGAAGTGATGGCGGATCTGGGCGACCGAATGCCAGACGGTCATGAAGCGCGCGCCCGACCCGAGCGACGTGGCCAGGATCTGAGGGAGGTCCTGGATCGGTGCGATCGAGGCCGTCTCGTCGAGGGCAAGCAGCGCCGGCGGTGACAAGCCGTCGCCGGTCCTGTTCTCGTTCTCGCCGAGCCAGAACAGGAGCGAGGAGATCATCGTCACGACGAGCGGAGCGAGCAGCTGCTGATGGTCTCGGCCGGCGACCACGTAGAGGCTGTTCGGACCGTTGAACAGAGCCTCCGGAGTGACTCCTCCGCCCCGCCTGGCCGTGCGCGCCGCCGCCGGGTGACCGTATGCCTTCAGCTGCACTGCCGCAGTCCCGATGATGCCGTCGCGCTGCCGCTCCGTGTAGGCGTAGACGGCTTTGAGCCGAGCGCGGGCGTCCTCGGCGGCCGCATCCCGGAGGATGCCATCGGCGGTCTTGTCGTTGCGGCTCAGGATCCACTGGTACACGTCAGCGGCGGTTACGTCCGGCGTCAAAGCGGCGGCGTGGAGGTATGGAGCCACGAGGCCCTCGGCTTCTTCGTCGAAGTAGTCCTGGTTGATCCCTTCACCGACCTTTCGCGCGTGGCCGAGCCAGCGGGCGACCAGCAGCGCGTGCTCCCAGTCCTGGCAGCCGTGCAGGAGGTCCCAGCAGTCGGTGTCCCGGCCGAACGGGTCCCAGACCCAGACGCGGCCGAGCCGGCGGCGACGGTCGACGGTGTGCTCGACCACGTCGGTGCGGACCGACGTGGTGACGATCGGACCTTCGTGCTCGAGCAGTGCCGGGATTACTAGGCCGGAGCTCTTGCCCGTTCGCGGGGCCGCGAGTGCCGCGATCTGGACCCTGTCACTGACGGCCAGCAGTGCTTTCGGTCGTGCAAAGTGACCGACGATCACGCGATCCGGTGACGGGCCCGGCACGACCAGCTCCTTGACCGTGCGGTAGCGCCCGAACTCGTGCGGACGTAGCCCGCGGAGCTGCCACCAGCGGCGGTCGGGAGCCGGTCTGCTCATCGTCACCTCGGCCCGACGTCCCAGGCTGAGGCTCGCGGCGACGACGATCACGCCGGCCAGCGCTTCGCCGCACCAGAAGCCCCAGGCGTCGGGCATCGTCGCGGCGACCACCGGAGGGTATGCTAACGCCGGGTCCGCGCCGAAAACCCGTCCACTCGCAATTGCCGCGATTGCGTCGCTCGCCGTGATCGGCGCGATCCGCCCGGTCTGGATCCATCCGGCGACCGCTGGCCCGAGCCATACGAGCACGGCCGCCGCCAGCAGCGCGACGGTGATCAGCGAGAGCAGGATCCACACGGCCGTACGTGATACAGGCGAAGCCTGTTGACTCTCACCTGAGGTCAACACGACCTCAGGTGACGCTGCGCACGGCCGTGATCGCGGTGTCGACA
>JBOGYN010000279.1:0-2178 GCA_050696855.1 Solirubrobacteraceae bacterium
GAGATCAGCACGTAGGTGACCAGGTAGCGGCCGAGCTCGCGCAGCTGCGCCGACTTGTGCTCGTGGTAGACGATCCGCCCCGCGCCCAAGAGCGTGCACAGCACCGCCAACGACGTGGTGAACACGAGCAGGTTCTGCTGCAGAAACGCGACGGTCCCCGTCGCCTGGCTGGCGTTGTTGGCGACGGGGGGGGTGCCGATCCCGACCCACAGCGTCGAGGCCCACTCGACCGCGTGTCCGAGCGCGCCGAGCACCGCCTTCGCCAGTGCGGTGATCGCATCGCCGGCAACTGACGAGACGGCCCCGCCGACGCCCTTCCCGACGATGCACAGCGGATCGATCCCGCAGCCGAACAGCGCCCCGGCCGGAGAGGGGGTCACGAGCAGCAGCGCCGCAGCGAGCGGCATCGCGCACAGCACGCATCGGCGCACCGTCGGTCTGATCAGAAGCTTGACCACTGCACGTACCCAGTGAGGTCAGCGATGACCTGCATCGCGGGGGCTCCGCCAGCTGGGAAGAGGTACTTCCAGTCACCGCCGGACCAGACCATCGAGGTGACAACGGCGAGCAGCTTCCCTTCGGGCCCGCGAAACACGATCGCGACCTGCGCTTCAGATGGGGTGTAGGAGTCATAGCGGTAGCCCGCGAACTGAACGGGGCCGTTCGAGTCGAGCTGCGCGCTTGACCCGAGGTTCTTCGGCGCGCCGACCGCGAGGCGCTCGAACAGCTCGCCTGGCGGTACGGCCGTTCCCTCGGCCCACAGGTTCATCGCGGCCAGGAGCGCGCCGGACGGGTTGTGGGCAAAGCACGTCTCCCACGGCCCGTTTGAGCGCTGCGGGCCGAACACGGCCGGGTTCTGGGGCACCTGCATCGACCCGACGGTCCCCCATTGCGCCTGCGGTGGATTATCAGCGGGGACCGTCTGAGGACCCGCCGGGAGCGTGCACCCGCTCGCGCCCGCCTGCGCTTTGCTCGGCGGCGCGGGGGAGGACACCGCCGGTTGTGGGCTTGTTGGGCGGCCGGCATCGCTGCTGCCGCCGCCGGTGACGGCGACGATTACGCTCAGCAGTACGAGCGCCAGGAGAAACGCGCCGGAGATCAGCACGCTTAGACGACTCCACGGCGACCGCTCGGGCCGTCGCTGGTGGCTGCTGGATCGATCGCTCATCAGATCACTCGGCTCCGCTGCCGCGACGGGCTAGCTGAGCGCTCCGACGATCGCCGCCGAGGACCCCGCGATCACGCACGCAACCAGCGTCCAGACGAGGCTGGTGGTGTGCTGGCTGGCGCCGCCGTACCCCTGGTTGTGGGAGTGCGCGAGCTTCGCGGCGCTGATCAGCACTCCGCCGACGCACAACGCGAACACCCCCCAGGCGGTCCACTGCAAGATCGTCGTCAGCTTGCCGGCACCGGGCGGGGCGACTCCCTGCCCCGGGTTCACAACGGCAACGCTCAGCAGATGCAACATCACTAGAGATCCTTTCGGTTGACGTTTGGCGTGGCCGGTCGCTCGGTCATCGCCTGCAGGTCGGCGAACAACTGGCGGACGACCTTCGGCGCGTTGTGCGCTGCGGGCAGCTCACCGGCCCGCCACGCCTCGACCCACGGCAGCCACCACACCGCTGCGACGCCGCCGGCGATCAGGTCCGCGAGCTGTCGCTGTCCGTGCGGGAGGCGTCCGGGGGCGTCGGCGATCAGTACCAGGCCGAGCAGCAGCACCGGCGCGTCCCCCGCCGCCCATTCGCGGATCGCGCTCTGCGCGCAGCGCAGCCCGTGCGCGTGCGTGCGCGCGACCAACACCACCCGTGCCCGGGGCAAGCCGTGGGCGCTCAGCGGCCAGCTGTGATCAGCCGCCCGCGAGGCGGAGAACAGCTCCTCAAGCGTCGACTCTCCCGCGCCGCCATGTGCGCCAAGCCACCAGATCGCCGTCTGTTCGTCGCCGTCCAGGACCCGCCGCGCGAGCCGCTCGTGCGGCCGGGGCATGGCCACGCCCCCCTGCCCGCCGGACTCGCCCAGCGGCATCTGCCGCCCCGCGGTCAGCGGCTGCACGCCGTCCGTCCGGCGTCCTTCCTGAGCATCTTTGTTGACGTAAACCAATGTCATTGACGAATCTGCGTTATCATACACATATGGCCGTCGTTACCGCACCACTCCGGGCCTTGCGTCCCCAGTCGCGAG
>JBOGYN010000280.1:0-1701 GCA_050696855.1 Solirubrobacteraceae bacterium
GCCGCCGCGGCAAGTTACTCCTGCCCTGATCGCGCGGGAAGCATTCTGACCGACGGGCGATGCTTGCCGGTCTGCGCGAGTCCTGACTGCCCGTCTGCCGCGGTGGTTGAATCGTTGGAACTGCCGGTTGTGTTTGGTGTGACCAAAAACTGGCTCGATCGCTGTTTGTCGTTTGCGGTAATGCTCTTTGCCGACCTCGCTGGTGAGTGCTCGTCGCATGAATGAGAACCGGCCGCCGGTCCAGCCGGGTCGTTCGCCGTCGCGTTTGCCACCGTCGGGCGGGATCAGAACCGGGATCCCGTGCCCGGCGATGAGGGTGTCCATGTGCTGCTCGTTCCAGTACTGAGCGTCGGCGACGACGACCGCGGGTTTGTCGGTCACGCCGGCCTGCTGGAGTTCGTGCAGGGCGGTCTCGATCATCGGTCCCAGCTGCGAGAAGTCGCCGGCGGCGGTGGTGATCTCCGCGGCGATCGCGATCTGCTGCTCGTTGACGACGGCCTGGGCGTTGTAGCCCTGGATGTAGCGGCGGTTGCCTTTCATCCGCCGCGAATCCGGGTCGGTCACGTTCACCTCGCCAGCCGGGATCAGCGGCGGTGTGTAGGGCTTGGTCGGCCCGCCGAGCCGACGCTTGTCGTGCAATCGTCGCTGCTCACGCATCGCCTCATAGGCACTGTTCCCGCGGCATTCCGCGGCGAGATCGTCCTCCAGCCAGCCGGCCGCCAACCGCAACCGGGCGGCTCGCGAGCGAGGGACCTGCTCGGCGGTCAGCCACCGTCGCTGCTCGAGTTGGCGGTGCGCTTCGCGCAACCACCCTCTTCTCCCGTTGGGTCCGATCCGCTCGACATCGAACTCTTCGCTCAGCTCGGCCGCGGCGGACTCGCCGGGCTCGTTCTCGGCCTGGTCGCGCGCGAGCTCACGCGCGAGCCATTCCCGCCGGCCGGCCTCGGTCTGGAGCTCCGGCGGGAGCTCGTCACCGCGCGCGTCGCCGTGCTGCTCATCTTCGGCCTGGTCGGTCGCGATCGCCTCCGCGATGATCTCCCGCGCGATCCGGTCATAGTCAACATTGCAGTCGCTGCTGGCGCTCGCGGTCACCTTCGTCCCGTCGACCGCGACTACCCCGGACCCGACAAGCCCAGCCTTCGCGCACAACCTGAGCACCGAAGTGAACAGCTCCGCGAGCGACTGCTGGTGACGAACCTGGAACCTCGCGATCGTTGCGTGATCAGGCACCACGTTCGCGGTGATCACCCGATAAGCAATATCCTGCCGACAGTGCCGCTCGATCGCGCGCGAGGACCTCACATTCGTGCAATACGCGTGCAGCACCAAGCTCACCATCATCGACGGGTCGTACGCGGCGCGCCCATGCCCGTCCGTCCGATAGGCCGCGAAGAACGACTCCAGATCGAGCCTGGCGACCGCGTCGAGCACGAACCACGCCAGATGATCCTCAGGAAGCCAGTCCCGCAACGACGGCGGCAACAAAAACGCCTGCTCACGATCACATTCAATGAAATGCTGGGGCATGACGGAATCACACCGCCCCCCTCGGACAGAACCCTTTGTGCGACAGCCACCGCGGTAGGCAGGGCACCGGCGGCGACGGCTGGCGATGCAGCCGCTCGGTCGCGCTCGTGGCGATGAGCAAACGCTCACCGATCTCTGAACAGCCCCGCTTGGCCGTCGCCCGGGGGTTAGGCA
>JBOGYN010000281.1:0-1760 GCA_050696855.1 Solirubrobacteraceae bacterium
CCCGAACTCGCGCTACTGCACGCCGATCGAGCAGTGCGACACCAAGGCGCCCGAATGGGACGACCCGAACGGCGTGCCGTTGGATGCGATCTTCTTCGGCGGCCGACGCAAGGACACCATCCCGCTGGTTACCGAGGCACGCGACTGGCAGCACGGCGTCTTCATGGGCGCGACGCTGTCCTCGGAGACCACCGCCGCCGCAGTCGGTCAGGTCGGCGTCGTCCGCCGCGACCCGATGGCGATGCTGCCCTTCATCGGTTACCACGTCGGCGACTACCTCGCGCACTGGATCGACATCGGCAAGGCAGCGGACTCGGTGAAGCTGCCGAAGATCTTCTACGTCAACTGGTTCCGCCGCGACGACGAGGGCAAGTTCGTCTGGCCGGGCTTCCGCGAGAACATCCGGGTGCTCAAGTGGGCGATCGACCGGATCGAGGGCACCGCGCCAGCGGTCGAGACCGCCATCGGTCGCATTCCCGCAGCGGACGGCCTGGACGTGGCCGGACTCGACCTGAGCGCGGACGACCTGAACGTCGCGCTGAACGTCGAGCTGGACGAGTGGCGGGCGGAGCTCCCGGGCATCGAGGAGTGGTTCGCCAAGATCGGCGACAAGCTGCCGACCTCGATGCGCGACGAACTGGACGCGCTCAAGCACCGCCTGGACGCCTGAGGTCAGAGGCGGACGATCAGGTCGGCGCGAGCGCGGGTCGCCGTGACGAGCGCGGCGTTCTCGGCGTCGCTGCCGCGCTCGACCCGCTCGCGTGCGACCGCGGGGTCCCAGCCGTGCGCGAGGAAGCGCGCGACCAACCGCTCGATCCGTGCCGCCTCGTCCACATCGACGAACCAGATCTCGTCGAGCAGGCCGGGCACCTCGCGCCACGGGGACTCGTCGACGAGCAGGTAGTTGCCCTCGGTGATCACCAGCGCGCCGGGCGGGATCGTGATCGCGGCCTGGACCACCGCCTCGGCGACGCGATCGAACCCCGGCGCGGGCACGGCGCCCGGGTCGGCGCGCAGGCGACGCAGCAGGGCGACGTAGCCGGACGCGTCGAACGTGTCCTGCGCGCCTTTGCGGTCCAACCGGCCCAGCCGGCGCAGTTCCTCGTTCGAGCGGTGGAAGCCGTCCATCGGCACGACCACCGCATCGACCTCCGCTGCCAGCAGCGTCGCGAACGTCGACTTGCCCGCGCCCGGAGCACCGGCGATCCCCAGCAGGCAGCGTGCACCCGCCCCACCCAGAGCACGCACGCGCCCGGCCAGCGAACGCAGTCCCGGCGTCATCGCGGTATCGCTGACCGGCGCCCGATTTCGCTCACTGGCGCCGGCACAGCAGGTGGGCCACCAGCGCCGTCCAGCCGGTCTGGTGCGACGCGCCGAGCCCTTCACCGGTGTCGCCGTGGAAGTACTCGCTGAACGTGATGTGCTTACGCCACAGGGGATTCGCGCTCGCTTCGATCCGTGCACCATCGCACGGACGGCGGCCGTCGCTGCCGCAGCGGAACAGGTCGATCAGCCGGTCGTCGATCAGGTCGGCGGCCTGAGCGACGGTCATTCGCGTCCCCGAGCCGGTCGGCACCTCGACGGTCTGCTCGTCGCCGAGATACGAGTGGTACGTGCGCAGCGCGTCGGCGAGCAGCACGTTGACCGGGAACCAGATCGGCCCACGCCAGTTGGAATTGCCGCCGAACAGCCCGGTGCGTGACTCGCCCGGCTCGTAGTCGATGGACACGGTCTGCCCGTCGACCTGCGTCGAGTACGGC
>JBOGYN010000282.1:0-10842 GCA_050696855.1 Solirubrobacteraceae bacterium
CTGATCGCCGAACCCTGAGGCTGCGGCTGGACTGGGCCGCTCGCTGGCCAAATGGGTGCCCGGCCGCGTTGCACCGGGCACCCACCGCTACTACTTGACGATGATCGTCCCCCGCATATTGGGGTGAATCAGGCAGACGTAGTGGTATGTCCCCGGGGTCGTGAAGTCGATCTTGCTCGACGGCCCGATCTGGGCGGTCGCCGGATCGGTGTCCAGGACGCCGGTGTTGGCAAAGCCGTTGCCGTGCGAGCTCGTGCTCTCGGTGATCGGCTGGGTGGGATCGCTCGGATAGGCGCCAATCGCCGCGATCTTCGGGCCGCCCTGGAAGCTCTTAGCCAGCGGCTTCAGGTAGGGCACCGGTCCGAAGGTCGCCGTGTGAGCCTCGCGTGACTTCGCCGACATGCGGAACGTCACCGTTGTCCCCGGGTGGACGGTCAGCGTACTCGGGAACATGGCGAACAGTTCGACGCCGGCCGGCGTGGACTCCCCGAGGCTCACCGTGTTGGCCGGCTGCTTGAGGGCCAGGAGCTTCTTGGCCTGCTTGACAGCGGTCGTCGCCTGAGCCTTCTGCGCCGCGGCATCCTGCTTGGCGCTGGGAATCGCCTTGCCCTTCGGCTTGACGACCACGAACCCGATCATGCCGGGATGGACGTCACAGAAGAACTTGTACGTGCCGGCTTTGGAGAACTTGACCTTCAGGGGCTTGGGAGAGGCGATGCCACTCTCGACCCGCGCGCTGCCGTTGTAGACCTTGCCGCCCGTGCGGGCAATCACGGCCGGGTCGTAGCCGAGGTTGGGGACCTTGCCGTTGAACCAGAACGGAGTGCCGGCGGCGTCGTTGTTGCCGCTGACCAGGCCACCGCTCGGAAGGATCAACGGTAGGTCGCTGCCGCCATTGGCGGTAATGTAAACGGTGTGAAAGCCCCGCAAAAGAAACGAAACCGAGTCGCCGACGTTGATCGTCGTGCGCCGGTTGAAGAAGGCGTTGATGTCCGGGCTGTACTTCTTTACGAACTGTTGGGCGTTCGGCAGGATCTTGCCGGCGATCTGGTTGGTCACCGGCGGAGGCCCGGCGTAGACGGTCTTGGTGACGGCCGCGCCTGCGGCAGCGGGCGCCAGCAGCGCGGCACCGCCCGCCACGGCGACGCCAAGGACCCGACGACTGAGATGCAAGACAAAACCCCCTATTCCGGATACCAAGCCGCGGAAGCATATCCATCGACGCGGCAGAAATGCAAACAAATCGCTGCCGGCCGCCTATCCTCGCGGCGTATGGCCGCCGACCTCGTGTCTGAACTGGTCTCCGAGACCGTTGAGCGCGCGTTGGCCGAAGACCTCGGCTCGGGCGATATCACCACGGCAGCCACGGTTCCGCCCGACGCCCGTGCCTCCGCTCTGATCACGCAGAAGGCGCCCGGGGTCGTGTATGGGCTGGCCGTGGCCGAGCGCGTGTTCCGCGCCCTCGATCCCAAAACCGAGATCGAGCGCCTGGCGCAAGAGGGCGTGTGGCGCGAGCGGGGAGAGATCATGCGGGTCACCGGACGGGCCGCAGCCCTGCTCTCGGCCGAGCGGACCGCGTTGAACTTTCTCCAGAGGCTGTCGGGCGTGGCGACGATGGCCGCGCGCTGCGTGGCCGCGATTGACGGCACCTCCGCCCGGGTCCTCGACACCCGCAAGACCACCCCCGGGCTGCGGGCGCTCGAGAAGGCGGCCGTCGCCGCCGGCGGGGCCACCAACCACCGGGCGGGCCTCTACGACGCGGTGCTGATCAAGGAGAACCACGCCGCGATCGCCGGCGGAGTCGGGGAGGCCGTGCGTCGCGCTCGAGAGCTCGCGCCCAGGCTTGCACTCGAAGTCGAGTGCCGTGACCTGGCCGAGGTCGACGAGGCCCTGGAGGCCGGCGCCCCGCGCCTGCTGCTGGACAACATGACCCCGGCGCAGCTGCGGACGGTCGTGACGCACGTGGCCGGACGCGCGGAGCTCGAAGCCAGCGGCGGCGTGACGCTCGAGACGCTTCGGGACGTGGCGGCCACCGGCGTAGACTTCGTATCAGTTGGGGCTCTGACCCACAGCGCCCCCGCCCTGGACCTGTCCCTGATCCTGACGCCGCTGACATGAACCTCGACCACGACATCCGGTCTCGGAGCCCGCTCGAAACCAACCCCCGGGCTCTCGACACCGCTGGCGCCCCCTTGATGCTGGAGAACATTCCCGCGTTGCAGGACGAGGTCCGGGCGTTCGCGGCGCAGCGGGGCGCAGCGATCCTGGCCCACAACTACCAGTTGCCCGAGGTCCAGGACGTTGCCGATTACGTCGGTGACTCGCTCGGACTCTCTCAGCAGGCGGCGGCCGCCGACGCGGGCACGATCGTGTTCTGTGGCGTGCACTTCATGGCCGAGACGGCCTCGATCCTGTGTCCGGGCAAGCGTGTCCTGATCCCCGATCCCGACGCTGGCTGCTCGCTGGCGGACTCGATCACCGCCGAGCAGCTCCGCACCTGGAAGGCCGAGCATCCGCGGGCGGTCGTGGTCATGTACGTAAACACCACCGCTGAAGTCAAGGCCGAGACCGACTACTGCTGCACGTCGGCCAACGCCGTGGAGGTGGTTCGCCACATCTACGCCGAGCACGGCGAGGACACCGAGATCCTGTTCGGCCCCGACATGTTCCTGGGCGCCTACGTCGAACGGACGCTCGGCCGTCCGATGCACGTGTGGGACGGCGAGTGCCACGTCCACGCGGGGATCAAGCCCGATGACATCGCCGCCGTGCGCGCCGCTCACGCCGGTGCGGACTTCCTCATCCATCCTGAATGTGGCTGTTCGACCAGCGTCATGGAGTACGTCGCGGCCGGCGACGTGGATGCCGATGGCGTGCGGATGCTCTCGACCGGCGGGATGCTCGCCTACGCGCGCGGCCACGCCTCGCAGCACGCCGGCGGGACGGCGATCGTCGCCACCGAGACAGGGAGGCTCCATCCGCTGCGCCAGGCCGCGCCGGAGATGAGCTTTGTGGCCGCCAACGAGGCGGCCAGCTGCCGCTTCATGAAGATGATCACGCTGCCCAAGCTGCGCGATGCCCTGCGCGACGGCGTGCACGAGGTCAGGGTCCCGGACGCGATCGCCCAGCGCGCCCGCGTGCCGATCGAGCGTATGGTCGCGATCAGCTGAGGACAGAGTCCTCGCCGAGCAGCATCCCGCGCTGGGCCACGGCCCGGACGGCGGGCATCGTGCTCCGTTTGCGCTCGAACTCAGTGGGGGTGTAGCAGTGGACGTCGGCGGCGGCTCCCATCTCGAGCGCGTCCCATAACGCGGAGGCCTGGTAGACGCGCTCCAGCCAGGGCATCCCGTCAAAGGCGGGCGAGACGAGCACGAGCACGTACTCGGGCCCGCGCTCGCGTTGGGGCAGGGCGCCCTGGGCGTCATCGACGCGGGCTCCCCCGAGCATCGCGGTCTGGATCGGCCAGCGGTCGCCGATCCGGCTGAGGTAGCGCTTGAGCTCCTCGGTGTTGATCGCGGTGGCGAGACTCACTGGCTCGATTGTCGAGCCTGGGCGGGGCGCCCGTCAATAAGCCCCGATGGCCCCGATCATCCGGCTCTCGAGCACGATCGCGGCATAGTTCGGCGGTCCGTCCACGAACAGCGCGAATGCCAGCCGACGCCCGGTTTTGGTATGGCAGTAGCCGGCCAGGTTGGTCACATAGTCAAGCGTCCCGGTCTTGGCGATGCAGCGGCCTCGTGCCGCCGTCTTTAGCCCGATGTTCTGGACTGTGCCCTCTTTCCCGACCGTGGGCAGCGCCGCGGCCAGCTGGCCTCCCACCGGGGTGTGCCACACATCGCGCAGCAGATCGACGATCTCGGCCGGCGAGGACTGATCGTTGCGCGACAACCCGGATCCGTCAACGATCGTGGGGTGCAGCCCGAAGGCAGCGGAGATCGTGCCCCCGATCACCTTGGCCCCGTCCGCGATCGTGCCGCCGCCACCGAACAGCACGCCGAGCTGCTTGGTGAATAGCTCAGCGAAGAGATCGTCAGAGGGAACGTCCATCAGCCGGGCCATCACCGAGAGCGGCGGAGAGTCGACCGTGGCCAGCATGTGGGCCTGCGGCGGGGTGGTGGCCGTGTGGGAGCCGGCGCGGATCGTGATCCCCGAGCTCCGCATCGTGAGCACGAACTCCTTGGCCGCGAAGCGGGCGGGCGAGAGGCGGCGCAGCGCGGACCCGTGGTTGTAGTCAAGCGCGCTGAGTTGGCCTCCGAAGTCGGGGGTATCGGGCGCCAGCTTGGTGAGTAGGCCGCCCCGGTGGACGTCAAACAGCGATTCGTCGGCGTAGAGCGAGCCGGTCACGCGCCGGATCCCGCTCCGGGCGAGGTCGGCGACCAGCTGGTTGGCGGTCGAGCCGTAGCCCTGCTCCCAGACCCGGTTAAAGCCGGCGTCGCCAAAGGTGGGGTCGCCGCCGCCGCGCAGATAGAGGTCGCCGTGCCAGACGCCACCGGTCAGGTGCCCGGTGCCCAGGACGCTGGTGTGCAGCCGCGCGTTGGGGCCGAGGACGCGCATCAGGGCGACCGTCGTGAAGATCTTCTCCACCGACGCCGGGGGGCGCCTGGCCATGGCGCGGCGCGCGAATACGGCCTGGTGGGTATCGAGGTCGTAGACCAGCGCCCCGCTCTGAGGGCCGGCGGCGTCGAGCGCCTTGGCGAGCACGGCTCCGACGTGCAGCTGTGCGGGCGTGCGCGGCGGGGCTGGGGCCAGGCCGGCACTCAGGGATGCGGTCGGTCTGGCCTGCGCGGAGGGGGACACCGCTCGCTGGCGGTGGGCTCGCTGCGCCGTGGGCAGGGCTTCCCGGGAGGTCGTGGAGGGATCCGTGATGGCGCTCAGGGAGCCGAAACCGGCCAGGATCAGAGCAGCGACGGCGAGCGCACCGAGCAGGCCGGTGAGCACCCAGCGTCTCAGGCGCGTTCCAGCTCCTCCGCTGTGTGGGGGCCCACACAGGCGACGGCGAGCTCGTCGGCAATGCCCGCGGCCACGTCCCGGACCTCGTCGTAGCTGACCTCGTCCAGGAGGGCGATTGTCCGGTCGGGATCGACGTGCTCACCGCCGTAGACGATCGTCTGCTGCGCCGCGAAACGGGCGACCGCGCCGCTGTTCTCAAACGCGATCGCGCGGGCACCGGCGGCGTAGGCGCGAGCGCGGTCGACCTCGGCCTCGGTGGGCCCGTCGTCGCGCAGCTCAGTGACGATGTCCCTCATCCGCCGGTAGGCCTCGGCGCACTTGGTCGACTCGAGGCCTGCGGAGAGCTGGAGAACAGGGACATCGGCGTAAGCATGGGGGACAGCGCTGACGGAATAGGCCAGTCCCCGCTGCTCGCGGATCTCGTCGAACAGCCGCGAGCCCATCGACCCGCCGAGCAGCGTCGAGTAGATCGCCAGCGCCGCCCGCTCTCGGGGTGAGTGGACGTCGATCGCGGGACGATAGGAAAGGCGCAGATGGGACTGATTGGAGTCGCGCTCGCGCACCATGAGGCGGGGAGCGAAGACAGGGGCGGGGTCAAACGATTCGGGAACTGACCCAGCTTCGAAGCGTTCGAAGGCGCGCTCGAGCTCGCCGTCGGAGCCCAGCGAGTTGAGATTGCCCACCACGAAGGCGGCGCCCGCGGGCGCTGACCAGCGGCGCGTGCGGAAGGCGACGATTCCCGCGCGCGTAAACGTGTCGCGAATGTGCTCGGCCGGGCCCAGCACGGGTCGCCCGAGCGGGTGATCGCCGAACACGGCTTCGTCGATCAGATGCTCGGCCATGACCGCAGGCTGATCGTCAGAGCGCGCGATCTCCTGAACCACCACCCCGCGCTCACGGTTCATCTCCTCGGCATCGAGTCGGGGCTGGGCCACGAAATCGGTCAGCAGGTCAGCGGCCTCGAGGCCGCGCTCGGCTCGCGCGGTGATGTGGAAGGCGACCAGATCGTGGCTGGTGTAGGCATTGAGCACGGCGCCGATTCCCTCCGCCGCCTCGTTGACGGCCCGGTAGGTCGGATACTTCTCACCACCCTTGAAGACCAGGTGCTCGAGGAAGTGAGCCATGCCGTTCTCCTCGCCGCGCTCGGTACGGGCGCCGGCGTCGAAAGCGACAAGAATCGTCAGTGCGCGGGTTCCCTCCACTGCAACTTGGTGCAACCGCAGGCCGTTGTTGAGCGTGGCTACGGAGATCGACGGCATCGCGTCAGAAAACGGTAGCGGGCGCCGGACTCCCGCGAGTAACCGGGAAGCGGTGCATAAGGTGGACTTAGTCAACCTTTAGTCTTTAGCCCTGCAAATCCCGTTGCAAGGCTCCGCCGGAACGGCCTAACTGGGCGAGTGACCGCTACGCTGCTCGCACCTCATGGCTACCAAGAACAAGACAACTTCACGCACTCGCCGCCGCGCCGCCGCGATGCCCAGCATCGCCCCGCACGCCCTCGCGCCTTCGCCCGCGCGCGGCGCCCGGGTGATCGAATTCCGCGGGGTCTCCAAGCTCTACACCGGTGACGTCGGCCTGGACCAGGCCACTTTCTCCGTCGACCGCGAGGAGTTCGTGTTCCTGGTCGGGTCCACGGGTTCGGGCAAGTCAACCGTGATGCGGCTGCTGATCAAGGAACTCGAGCCGACCAATGGCGCGATCCGCGTCGCCGGCCACGATCTCAACGAGATCCCCCGCAAGCGGGTGCCGTTCTACCGCCGCAACATCGGCGTGGTCTTCCAGGACTTCAAGCTTCTGCCCAACCGCACCGTGTACGACAACGTCGCCTACGCGCTGCAGGTGACCGGCGGCACACGCAAGGAGATCCGGGCCAAGGTCCCCGACATCCTGCGGCTGACCGGGCTCTCGACCAAGCTGCACAACCTGCCCGATCAGCTCTCAGGCGGTGAGCAGCAGCGCGTATCGATCGCGCGGGCGTTCGTCAACCATCCGCCGCTGCTGTTGGCCGACGAGCCGACCGGCAACCTGGACCCCGAGACGAGCATCGACATCATGCGCCTGCTGTACCGGATCAACCGTACGGGGACGACCGTGCTGGTGGCCACTCACGACCAGGCGATGGTCGACAAGATGCGCCGCCGGGTACTCGAGCTCTCGCGGGGACGGATCGTGCGTGACGAAGCCGCCGGCCTCTACACCCGGGACGAGAGCACGCGCGAGTTCGCGCATCGGCTACGCGCCCCATCAACGCGGCCGCCCGAGCTCTAGCCGATGCGTATCGGCTTCTTCCTCCGCGAGGCGGTGCGCGCCGTGCGCCGGAGCGCCGCCCCCAGCTTCGCCGCTCTGGCCACCGTGCTGGTGACGATGCTCGTGCTGGGCGTGTTCATCCCGATCGTGCAGGCCACCAACGGTGCCGCCGCCAGCGTCCGCAGCCGGGTACTGGTGGATGTCTACGTCAAGGGCAGTGCAACCACCGCCGACGAGGCCCGGGTGCGCCGCGAGCTGCTCAACGTCCCCCACGTCAAGACGGTCCAGTTCGTCTCCAAGCAGCAGGCTTACGCCCAGCAGTCCAAGATCGACCCGCAGGCCTACCAGCTGCTCGGCGCCAACCCGCTCCCCGACACCTTCCACGTGATCCCGGACAACCCGGGCAACGTGCTCGCCGTCCGCAGCGCGCTCACGCCGAAGGGGCCGAGTGGGACGCCGACCCCGCTGGACCCGGCGATCCAGAGCGTCTCCAACAAGAAGAACGACACCCGCAAGATCCTCGAGGTGACCAACCTGGTCACGATCACCGCCGCCGGTCTCACCGTGCTGCTGACGATCGCCTCGATCCTGCTGATCGCCAACACGATCCGCCTGTCGCTCTACGCCCGCCGCCGGGAAGTGGAAGTAATGAAGCTGGTGGGCGCGACCGATTGGTTCATCCGCTGGCCGTTCGTGATCGAGGGGGTCGTGGTCGGCGCCGCCGGAGCGGCGCTGGCGATCGTCGTGCTCGGGATCGTCAAAGTCCTGTTGCTCGACCCCTTGGCCAATAACTGGACGCTGATCGCGGCTCCACAGACGATCTCGTTCACGGCCCTGGTGATCGTCCTCATGGCGGCCGGAGTGCTGGTGTCAGCGCTGGGCTCCGGACTCTCGCTGCGGCGCTTTCTGCGGGTCTGATCGTCCGGGCCGGGGCCGGGTGAGCCCGCACCTGGGCTGAGCGCCCGGCGATCGCTGACGGCTACCCTCAGATCAGTATGTACGGGCAGAAATCACGGAGGCCGCGGGCCTGGGGGTTCGCGGCCGTCGCCGTAGTGGCACTGGTCATCGGGCTCTGGTTCGGCGGCCATCCGAGCTGGCTCCCCGGCCCGCTGCAGAGCGTGTTCGTCTCCCAGAGCAGCGAGGAGCAGTTGGTCAACGACGTCTACGGGCTGCTCCAGCGCGACTACTACCGCCCGGTGACACGCACCGAGCTGGTCAACAAGGGCCTGGCGGCCGCCGTGGCCAGCCTTGGCGATCCCTATTCGCACTACTTCAGTCCCGCCGACTACCAGTCCTTTCAAAACCAGTCCAACCCACACCTGAGCGGGGTCGGGATCGACGTCGTGACCGAGCCGCAGGGGCTGCGCGTGGTCGACGTGTTCCCGGGCTCGCCGGCCGCCAAGGCCGGCCTCGCTCACGGAGATGTGATCATCAGCGTCGGCTCGACCTCGCTGGCCGGGCGGTCCTCGAGTTTCTCTGCGTCCCTGATCAAGGGCCGTCCCGGCACGCGCGTGATTCTGACCGTGAAGTCGGCGAACCGCCGGCGGGTGGTGTCGCTGGTTCGCGCCGACATCACGATCCCCGTGGCCAGCGGACACGTGCTCGTGTACCGGGGACGCAAGCTCGGCATCGTGCAGCTGACCAGCTTCACCGCCGGCTCGGGCTCCGAGCTGCGGGCCCAGGTGGACAAGGTGCGCAAGGCCGGCGCCCAGGCCCTGATCCTCGATCTGCGCGAGAACGGCGGCGGACTGCTCCAGGAGGGCGTCAACGTCGCGAGTGTCTTCATCTCAGACGGGACGATCGTCACCACCGCCGGCCGCAGTCAGCCGCGGCAGGTGTACATGGCGAAGGGAGGAGCGATCTCGGCCAAGATCCCGCTGGTGGTCCTCGTCGATCATGGGACCGCCTCGGCTGCCGAGATCGTCACCGGCGCGCTGCAGGACCGTAAGCGGGCCACGGTGGTCGGCACCCATACCTACGGCAAGGGTGTCTTTCAAGAGATTCAGCCTCTGCCCAACGGAGGCGCGCTGGACTTCACCGTGGGTGAGTACTTCACTCCCAACGGACGCAACTTGGGTGGGGGTGGCGTCAGCCGGGGCGCCGGCATCAATCCCAACATCTACGCGAGTACCAATCTGAAAGCCAAGGCCGACACGGCGTTGCGCGTGGCGGAGCGGACCGTCGCCGCCGAGCTGAAGTGACCGCCATCAATCGTGACTCGCGTCCCGCGGCGCGGGTCGCCGTGCTGCAACGGCGGGGGAAGTTCCTGGTCGCCGAGCCGTTCTTCGGCCCGGGTCCGCAGATCGTGGTGAGCCGCGATCGCAAAGCCGACGTCGGCGATCTGATCACGATCGCGCCCAGCCGGACACCCAACCGCCGCGGCACCGGGCGAGCCACGATCGGCCGGCGACTGGGCCGGCCCGACGTGGCCCGGGATGTGATCGGCGCTCTGATGATCGATCGGGGCCTGACCCGCAGCTTTGATCCCGCGGTCGAGGACGAGGCCCGTGACGGCGCCAGCGACTCGCCCGATCTTCTTGGTCGCCGGGACCTTCGGGGCCTGCCCACTTTCACGATCGACCCCGTCACCGCGCGTGACTACGATGACGCGATCTCGGCGTCGGTGCTGGCCGACGGCAGCTTCAAGGTCTGGGTACACATCGCCGACGTGTCGGCCTACGTGGCCCCCCGGGGAGCGATCGACCGTGAGGCGTATCGGCGCTCCACCAGCGTCTACGTCCCGGGAGCGGTCGAGCCGATGCTCCCGGGCAAATTGTCCAACGACGTGTGCTCGCTCCTGGAGGGCGAGGACCGACTCACCGTGACGGTCGAGATGACGATCGCCGGGGGTTCGCGCCCGGCCGCACATCGGTCGGGCGAGGGAGGCCGGGGAGGCCGAGGAGGCCGGGGAGGCCGAGGTGAGCGAGGAGCCGCCATGTACCGCTCGGTCATCCGCTCACAGAAGCGGCTGGACTACGACCAGGTGGATCGGATCTTCGCCGGCACCGAACGGGCAGGCGGCCCGTGGGGGGAGCCGCTCGCCGCCGCCCGTGGGGCCGCGGCGGCACTGGACTCGGTACGCGCCGGACAAACCGCAGTAGTGCTGGATTCGACCGAACCCGAGTTCCGTTTTGACCGCGACGGCCACGTGACCGGCGCCGAGCTGGTGGCGCAGACCGAGTCCCACCGCGTGATCGAACGCCTGATGATCGCCGCCAACGAACAGGTGGCCGGCTTTCTCGAGGAGCGGAAAATCCCGACTCTGTACCGGGTCCACGAACGGCCCGAGGCGGCCGCTGTCGAGCGTCTGGTTGCGCAGCTGGCGTCGCTGGGAGTGCCCACCCCACCGATCCCGCGCGGACATCTCACGCCGCAGCAGGAGGCGGATGCGGTGGGTGAAGCCTCGGCGATGGTGTCGGACTGGGTGACGCAGACCGGCCGTGGCCGCCGCGCGCTGACCAGCCTCGTGCTGCGCTCGCTCAAGCAGGCCTACTACGACTCCCGCAACCTCGGTCACGCCGGACTCGCCTCGCCCCGCTACTGCCACTTCACCTCGCCGATCCGTCGCTACCCCGACCTGATCTGCCACCGCGGCCTGCTCTCGGCCGTCGCCGGCGAGCCCGCTCCGGACGCCAGCTGGGTGGC
>JBOGYN010000283.1:0-1868 GCA_050696855.1 Solirubrobacteraceae bacterium
ACCTGAGCCCTGCCTTTGTGTCAGCGCGGGCACCCGCACGCCAGCCTCGGAGTGGGCTAATGGCGTGGCGCCGGTGCCTGGATCCAGCGGGGAGGAGCAGTCTCAACGAGGCTGCCCTGCGGCGACGAAGCAGCAGCCAGCCTAGCCCGTAGTTGCGGCCAGCGTCTGTGTGAGCGCTTCCTCGAGCGTCGCTGTGAGCGCGGCTGGTGAGCGTGATCGCTGCGCCGCCGGTTATGGGCCGTCAGCTTGGGAGTGTCCGGGGAAGCCCGAACCGAGGCAAGATGCTGGTGTCGGTGAACTGGGTGATGGCTGCGATCTGATCGCCCGCGAGCGTCAGGACGAGCAGTCCCCTGGCGTGGGCGATCGGCGCGTGCGGGTCCGGGCGGTAGACGCCGAACGCGGGTTGTGTGTTAGCGCGTGTGGCCACGAGCCAGAAGCGGCGCCCGCTGCGCCGGGTGGCGTATTCGCGTAGGAAGGTGCCGATCGCATCGGCGCCTTGGTATTCGAATGGTGCTGGCGGCATCGAGTACCACGCGTCGTCGGTGAGCAGTGAGACGACCCTGTCGATGTCGTCGGCCTCCCAGGCGTCGGCGAAGCGCTTTACGAGCTCGCGCTCGCTGCTTGAGTCAGTGAGGGGCGCGTGGTCGCGGTGTGCGGGCAGTACTTGCTCGAGGGTCGCGCGGGCGCGCTTGAGGGCACCCTTAACAGAATCCTCGCTCGTGTCGAGCATGTTGGCGACCTCGGCGGTGTGGAAGCCGAGCACGTCGCGGAGGAGGAGCGCTGCCCGCTGCCTGGGCGGTAGCGCTTGGAGAGCGGCGATGAACGCCAGCTCGATCGTCTCCCTGGTCTCGTAGCGCGCCGCGGGCCCGGCGGAGGCGTCGATGATCCCTTCGAGCAGCACGTCCGGGTAGGGCTCAAGCCAGGTCGGCTCGGCGAGACGGGTCGGCGCGGGAGGCTCCCATGCCAGGTCGGGTGCTTGTGGCGGCCGGCGGCCGGCGTCGCGGAGCGCGTCCAGGCAGCGGTTGGTCGCGATCCGATAGAGCCATGCTCGCAACGACGCGCGCTGCTCGAATCGGCCCAGGCCACGCCAGGCTCGGAGCATCGTCTCTTGAAGCGCGTCTTCAGCGTCCTGCATCGAGCCGAGGATTCGGTAGCAGTGGAACTGCAGCTCGCGCCGGTGAGGATCGGTGAGCTCGCGGAACGCCTCCTCGTCCCCCTCCCTGGCACGGGTCAGCAGCTGCTCGATCACAGCGCGATCCTCGCATGTCCAGTTCCTTTCGCCGGCATCACGAGTAATGACGCCAAACCGGAACGAAAGGGGGCGCACCGACCCGTTTCCAGCTCAGCCGGCGTCTCAACTCGTGAAACCAACACCGGCTTGAGGAGATCGGCTGATGAGCGCAGCACCCGCGCCTTCAAAGTCAATGCCGACCGCTGAACCGGCTTAAGGAGCCTCAGATGCTGCATCCAGCTCTCACTCAAGCGCTCATCACCGCTCACCTCGAAGACCTAGAGCGGGCGGCCGCCCGTAGTCACACCAGCCGGCTCGTGTCAATCTGTCGTCGACGCCCGCTCGGGGCCGCGTTCAGGATCGATCGGGCGTCGAATGAGGTGCGGCGTGCCTCGTCCCTAATGGCGGAAGAAGTTCCGATGTCGACGTGTGTACCAGCGGCGGACCCGCCCGCGTCACCGGCTTCACGCGCGACTGCGTCCGCGTGCCCGGGCTCGCGCCCGACCACCACGACCTCGGCGCCCTGGCGGGCGAGCCCGTCGCTGCTGCGCGTCACTCCGCGGGTCGCGCCGGTGGTCAGGACGAGCGTCACCGCCGCGACGCTCACACCCGCCGATCATGACCCCCTGGCTCACTC
>JBOGYN010000284.1:0-2451 GCA_050696855.1 Solirubrobacteraceae bacterium
TCGACATACCGCTTGACCGTCTTGTGATCACAGCCCAAAAAACGCCGCGACGGCTCGATAGCTGCCCAGCTCCTCGTACAAGGCGATGATCTCCACCTGGGTCCTTCCGCTCTTCACGGGCGTCCTCCCGACGGTCGACAGCCCAAGAGCGCTAGACCATCACCAGCAGGTCGGACGGGTGGGAACTAAGTGGCCACCAGTAAGGAGGTTTCTCGTGGCCGCGGTGATCCCTCTGACCCGGGACGGCCTTGGCGCGGGGGTCGATCGCCGTCAGCAAGCATGTCCGATGATCGGTCGTCCTTCCGGCAGTCCGCCGGTTCCCCCGGTTGAGACGAGCAGATCGGACATTTGTTGGCCGCAGTAGGTGCGGTTGGCGCCCGGGTCTCCGGCTGCTTGTTGTCCGAGGAGGGCTGCTTGAGGGTTGGGGGTTGGTCCGCCGGACCAGCCGATCTCGATGCACCCGCTCGCGCCCGTCGGGGCGAAGGTGGCGATCTGTTGCCCTGCGGCGACCTGGTCTCCGGCGCGCACGGTGGGGATGACGTCTTCGGTGAGATAGACGTAGCGGCCGTGGTCGGGGCCGTCTGTGAGTTGGTAGACGATGCCGCCGTTGGCGCTGGTGTTGCAGGTCCAACCGCCGCCGATCCCGGTGGCGGCGAAGGTGATCTTTGCGTTGCCGAGTGCGTCGATTTCGCCTTGGCCGTCGTAGTCGACGCCCATGTCGATCCGTCGCGGGATTAGGTTGCGGGTGTGGGCGAACGGGTTGACGTAGCTGCCAGCCGCGCTGGAGCAGTCTTGCGCCAGGCTGGCCGGGGGTGCGCCGGGGTTGTTACTGGCGGCTTTGACTTGGATGTCTTGTTTGCCGTTGAAGTGAAGGAGCTGCGCGATCCGGGGGTGCAGGTCGATCGTGTAGTGCGAGTCGCCGGCTTGGCCTGAGCCGATGTCTGATTTCAGGATTCGGATCCCGTGGGAGCTGGAGCCGACGGGCCGGACGAGGATCGGATATCCGCCGGGGAGGCCGTATTGGCCGCCGGGAGCCCCGAGCGTCTTGGCGAGGAGTCCGTGGGTGTAGTTGGGGTAGCCGGGGGTGGCGCCGAGTTCGGCATAGCTGAGCCCGTTGTTGTAGTAGGACTGGTATGCGCCGCCGGTGTAGGTGGGGTCTTCGGTCGCGCCGGTCGTGACCCATCCACCGGAGCTTGCGGTGACCGCGCCGGCGAGCGAGCATTGGGGGGTGATGAGCGTGACGGTGGAGGCGAGCGCGATCGTCGCGAACGGCATGCCGGCCACTATTACGGGAAGCGCGAGTCGGCGGCGTTTCAGCACAGCCGCTCCGCGCTATGAAGCAGAAGCGGGAGCGAGATCCACGCCCCAAACTCGGGGACGGCGAAGACTTGCCATCTGGCGGGCCTCAAGTCCTCCGGGGGCGAACTTTGTCCGCGCTAGCCGTGAGGTGGCTCAGCTGGTGGCGCGAGCGGCTCGGGCGTACTCGTCGGCGTCGGCGTCGGTGTAGGACTTCGGGGGTGCCTGGTCGGCGAGCTCGAGCGCGTAGAGGCACATTGCTTGGACGTGCCGGAGGTCTTGGGCTGGGAGGGTGTCGGTGATGATCGCCTGACCGGCGATCACGACCGCTGCCAGCTGCCCGTTGTGGATGATCGGCTGGAGGTTCTGCACGGGTCTGATCATGCTGCTCGGCTGGGCGCTGGTCAGCGTGCGGCCCGGATTGAAGCCCGCGTGTCACGCGCTTGTGGCGTGGCTGGCGCATTTAGCGTCCGAGGCGGTAGCCGACGCCGCGTACGGTCTGGATCAGCGGTTCGGCGCCGGCGGCGTTGAGTTTTGAGCGCAGACGGCCGGCGTGGGAGTCGATCGTGCGCCCGGAGATGTATTCGGTGTTCCAGACGTTCTTGGCGAGCTGGTCGCGGGTCAGCACGGTGTGTGGGTGCTGAGCGAGGGTCTGCAGCAGATCGAACTCCAGGCGGGTGAGCGTTACCGGTGTTCCGTCGCTGGTCGCGACGCGCGCGTCGCAGTCGACGGTTAGCGATCCGACGCGCAATACGCGCCGGCGTTGCCGTTCGCCCTGCGTGCGGGCGGCGAGCGCCGCGAGCCCGCTGGTGACGAGCAGGGGGGAGGACTGGGTGGGTAGGACGAGGTCGGCGCCGGCCTGGTAGTGACGGACCGCGAGGTGGTCTGAGTCAGCGCCGATGCTCAGGACCGGCACGCGCGGGTCAGCGCGGGGGATTTCTCCGCGGCGCAGGTCGCGCAAAAACGTCAGGCTCCCCGCGGCACCGTCCAGCGCTCCCAGGACCACAGCTTCGGGGTGGCCGTCGGCGAGTCTCGTCCGCGCGTGCTGGTCGGTCTGGGCGGCGAGCACATCGTAGCCGTCGAGGAGCAGTTCGTCGCCGCGGGCTCTCAGCGCTTGATCGTCGGCCTCAATGATGAGGACGGTGTCCACATCTG
>JBOGYN010000285.1:0-2670 GCA_050696855.1 Solirubrobacteraceae bacterium
ATCCTGGACCCTATGTGTCCAGGATCGCCCAACCGGGCGCGATTTCGACGGCGGCGCGGTCAATGGCTCGGCCGGTACCAGTCCAGCAGGCCGTCACCGAGCCCGCGGCCGGCCGGGACCGGGATCCGGCCGGCGGTCGGCGGGAGTGGATCCTCGCGACCGGCGAACAGGGCCAGGGTGGCCAATCCCGAGGCGCGCGCGGGCCGGAGCACGGCGGCCGCGTGCAGGGCGGCGGCGATGCCCAGGGGACCGTCGAGCGTCGAGGCCAGGAACACCTCGTAGCCGGCGGCGCGGGCGCGGCGGGCGGTTTCGAGCACCCCACTAAGGCCGCCGCAGCGTGAGATCTTCAGGCACATCAACGCGCAGGCCGGCTCGGGCAGGGCCGCCGGGTCGGCGGCCGACTCGTCCAGGGCGAGCGGAATTTCGGTGACGGCCGCCAGCTCCCGAATCTCGGCCACACCGGCCACCGGCTCCTCGCAGAGCTCGATTCCGACCGGCTCAAGCGCCCGCAGCGCGGCCCGAGCCTCGGGCAGCGACCAGGCGCCGTTGGCGTCGATGCGGATGATCATGTCGGGCCCGGCGAACGCCCGGATGGCGGCCAAACGGCCATGATCGTCGCCGATCGCGACCTTGACCTTGAGCGTGTCAAAGCCGGCGCTGCGCGCCTGCGCCGCTTCCTGCACGGCGCCTGAGCGGTCGGCCGCGGTGAGCGTCCAGTTCACCCGGACCGGCTCGGGGGCAGCGGCGGTTCCGCTGAGCAGGCGCCAGGCCGGCATCCCCACTCGGCGTCCGGCGAGGTCCCACAGCGCGAGGTCGAGTGCGGCCAGCGCCTGGGGCGCCAGGACGACTTCGGCGCAGCGGGCGATGACCTGGGGCGGCGGCGCTCGATCGGCGCCGGCCAGGACCTCGCGGCAGGCCTCGAGCGCAGTGCGGATCTCGTCCAAACTACTGCCGTCATAGGAGGGCAGGGGTGCGGCCTCTCCATAGCCGCTGAGGCCGTCGGCGGCCTCGAGCGTCACGAGGAGCAGCTCGCGCTCGCTGATGGCACCGTGACCGGCTTGGAACGAGCCTCGCAGAGGGGCGCGGATCAGCTCGTGGTGGAGCTTCACGGTGGGTGGGTCCGTCCCTATCCGCTGAGCAGCAGCCCGGCCGACAGCAGAATGCAGAAGGCGAGCTGGAGCATCCCGGTTTGCGCCAGCGCCTGGTTGAGCGTTGGCCCGTCGGCGTGGTTGCGCACCAGCCTCACTACTCGGGTGGCCAGGGGCAGTGTCAACCAGGGCAGCAGCACCCACGCGGTCACCGGCCCGAAGATCCAGGTCAGCGGGGCGAGCCCGTAGGCCAGGTAGACGACGACCGCGAACAGGGTGCGCGTGCGTTCGCGGCCGAGCCTGACCGCCAGCGTGCGCTTGCCGGCCCGGCGGTCGGAGTCGATGTCACGGACGTTGTTGACCACCAGGATCGCCGCCGCCAGCAGCCCGACCGGCACCGCGAGCGCGAATGCCTCCCACTCGAGGTGGCGGACCTGGACGAAGTATGAGCCGGCCACGGCAACGATCCCGAAGAACAGGAAGACGAACACTTCGCCCAGACCCTCATAGCCGTAGGGCTTGGGTCCGCCGGTGTAGGCGACGCCGGCCAGGATCGAGGCCGCGCCGACCAGCAGCAGCTGCCAGCCGGCCACCACGATCAGGTAAACGCCGGCCAGCACGGCCAGGGCGAAGGTGGCGTAAGTGGCGATCAGGACCTGGCGCGGAGGAACCAGGCCGCCGGCGGTGACGCGGACCGGGCCGAGGCGATCCTCGGCGTCGGCGCCGCGGCGCGCGTCGGAGTAATCGTTGGACAGATTCGTACCGACCTGAATCAGGATCGATCCGAGCAGCGCGGCCCCGAAGCGCAGGACATGAAAGACCCCGGCGTAACCGGCCAGGGCCGTGCCCACGAGCACCGGGGCGACGGCGGCCGGAAGCGTCCGTGGACGCGCGGCCATCAGCCAGATCCGCACCCCGCCGGACATGGGCGAGGTCAGGCCCGCCGGGGAAACTGCGAGAAGTCCGCTGGGCGCTTCCCCAGATAGGAGTCGCGCCCTTCCTGGGCCTCCTCGCTCATGTAGAAGAGGAGGTTGGCGTCGTGAGCCAGCTGCTGGATACCGGCCAGCCCGTCCTCGTCGGCGTTGAAGCTCGCCTTGAGCAGGCGCAGGGCGAAGGGGGAGAGGGCAAGCATCTCGCGACACCAGGAGACCGTCTCCTGTTCGAGTGAGTCCAGCGGCACTACCGCGTTGACCAGGCCCATGTCCAGAGCCTGCTGGGCGTCGTACTGACGGCACAGAAACCAGATCTCCTTGGCCTTCTTGGGGCCAACCAGGCGAGACAGCACGCTGGCTCCGAAGCCGCCGTCGAAGGAGCCCACTTTGGGCCCGGTCTGCCCGAATCGGGCGTTGTCGGCGGCGATCGTGAGATCGCAGATGACGTGCAGGACGTGACCTCCGCCGACCGCGTAGCCGGCCACCATCGCCACCACGGGCTTGGGCAGCCGCCGGATCTGGACGTGCAGGTCGGTAACGTGGAAGCGGCCCACGGCGCGCTGGGCCCCGGCCTGGGCCGGATCGGCCCCACTCACATAGCCGCCCCGCTGGCAGCGCACCCGCTGATCGCCCCCCGAGCAGAAAGCGGC
>JBOGYN010000286.1:0-11869 GCA_050696855.1 Solirubrobacteraceae bacterium
GCGCGTGCGTCGGCGAGCAGCTCGGTCAGGATCTCGCCGCATGCCGCTAGCGATGGGGCGTTGCCGCGATCGGAGTTCTCCGCAAGCGGCGCGTCGAGAAAGTCCACGAGATCGACATCGAAGTGGATGGCTAACGCATCACAGGCTGCAAGCGGGGAGAGCGCCGCACGAGCGCTACCCCGGGGGTCAGACGCAGCCGTTGCGACGTCGAGCACCGGCAAGCTTCGGTTGGTAAGCACCTCGGCCTCGAAATCCGTGTGCGGTCCGAGCCCGAGGAAGCTGACCTGTCCGGGGCTCAGCATCGGCCGGTGACCGGCGAGCGCCGCGAGCCCTTCGACGGCGCCGTCGATGTCGAGCATGTGCGCCACTCCCATCCAGTCCAAGGCGCCGTCGCCGGTGCTTTCGGGCACATTGAGGTCAGCGTGCCGATCGACGTAGACGAGCCCCGGGCGCGCGGAACGATGCTGAAGACCGGCCACCGTGCCGACGCCAACCGTGCAGTCGCCTCCAAGGACGACGACCGTGTCCTCTGGTGGAGCGGCGCGCACCAGCTCAGCGACCTGGCCGGCACGATCGATGACCGCAGCCGCGTTCGCTGCCCGAGGGTTATCTGGGTCCGGTCGCCACCGAAAGGCGGTCACCTGCCCGCCGCTGCGCACCGCCACACCCGCGGCTTCCAGCCGCTCGACCAGGCCAGCATCCAACAGCGCACGGGGACCATCTTCCTGACCCGGCGAATAGCCACCCGCGCTCGTCGGAGCCTCTATGACCGTTACCGCTCGCATCGACACATCATCGCCAAAGCGCCAATGCTCTGGCATGTGCGCATTCCGCGCGGAGCAGGTGCGCCTCGCTGGCAACCGAGACGCCCATCGTGACATGAAGGTAGCTCGCCTATGTCAGCAGCGCTAAGGGGGCCGCCGCGCGACTGCTCTGCCAGCAGGGAACGATCAGGCGGGAGCGGCGCTCTTCGTCCAACTGGAGAGCGAGGTTGAGATCGATTCCGGCTTCTGCTCACGCAGCGGCAGCGGTGCTCTACGTCTGGACGGCGAATACCCGCCAGGGTCCGGGGATGCCTTTGAGCTCGTGTTCTCCGCGATCGGTGAGCGGCAGGTCGGAGCCGACGATCAAGTCGCGCACGGTGCTGCTGACAAGCACCTCACCGGAGGTGGCGAGACTGGCGATACGGGCGCCGATATGGACCGCCAGGCCGCCGATGTCGTCATCTGCGCGCAGCTCGCATTCACCGGTGTGCAGACCGGCGCGGATGTCGAGATTCAGGTCGAGGATGCCGTCGCGAAGGGCGAGCGCGCAGCTGATCGCTCGGCTCGGGCCGTCGAACGTGGCGAGAATGCCGTCGCCGAGCGATTTGATGAACCGTCCTCGGTGTCGCTCGACCTGCTCGTGAGCGAGCGCGTCATGCCGCTCCAGCAGCGCGCGCCAGCCGCTGTCGCCCAGCTCGGCGGCGCGCTCGGTCGAACCGACAATGTCGGTGAACAGCACTGTTGCCAGGACGCGGTCACTGACAACCGGTCGCCGCACGCCCGTTAGGAACTCGGCGATCTCGTCGGCCGCATGCCTGCCTGGTCGGGTCTCGACATACCGAGCGTTTGGGATGTGCTCCGCGGTATGGCGGGAGTGGCGTTTGTCGACAAATCTTTCGTTCGCTCGGTGCAGCACCAACGACGGACACTGCACGCTGAGAAGCGCGTCGCGCACATCGAGCTCGCCGACCATCGCCAGCGATGCGGCCGCCGCATCCGGGGTCACGGACAGACGCCGGTTGCGCGCCAGGAGACGTCGCCTCTGCTCGTCCTGGCCGGCGAACGCCGCCCACGGCTGCTGATTGGAGCTGCTTCCCCAGTGCTCAACGACTGCTCGCACCCACGCATCGCGCTCCTGCACGCTCTGCGCCCACTCGTAGCCCGGCCCGCGGACAGTCCGCGGCGTCGGCGTAATAAGCACCAGCGCGCGAACGAGGTCAGGATGCGAGGCCGCAAACAGCACCGCCAGGGCGCAGCCCTCCGCGATCGAGATCAGCACCGGCTGCTCAGAGGATGCGGCCTCGAGCACCGCACGAACATCATCGATCTGATCCTCCAGCGGCGTCGCCCCTGCCACCCCGCCAGACATCCCGGCCCCACGGCGGTCGAACTGGATCACCCGCGCGAACGAGGCAAGCTGCTCCACAAAGCGCGCATGCGGCGGCATCTCCCAATCAAGTTCGATGTTCGAGAACCACCTCGGCACGAGCACGACATCTGGACCTCCTTCCCCGACCACCTGGTAGGCGATCTGCACAGCATCGCTGCGCGCATACTCCGTGACAACCTCCATACCAGACGCATCGTAAGCCCGGCGTAGCCGACCGGACAACGCACGGACGGCACACCTTCCCACTGCGTAGGGCAGCCAGCAACCACCTCAACCGTGCACTCCGGTTGGACGACAACCAGTCGTCACGTCGCTGGCGCGAGCTTGCCGCATCCGTCCGAGAACTCAGAAGTCCAGCCACGTCCGCAGCGCGGCCGTGCCGAGCTCGGCTGGCTGAACCGACCGGAGGGGCCGACCTGGCGCGCTGGCCAGGGCCTTGCCGGTGCCGAGGGCAGATGCTTGTCGCCGGACGAAAGCAGGGTCCGTGTCGTGCCGTTGGATCCGAAGGAGCAGGCACCTGTGCGGGATTCAGGGCGGCCGATGGTTCTGCGTGTGTGAAACCAGCCACTGCGGCGGCCCGAGTTTGTCGAGCGAGCGGGGAGGAGCTAATCGCCGTGGAATCTGGCCCTTGACTTTCCTTTCGGGCATCGCGAGGCTCGCTGTTGGGACATGGGTCGATTCCTGCTCACGCTGGCGGCGACGCTCTCGCTTGTTGCGGGGCCCCTGACCGAGGGAGCCGCGGCGGTCGTGTCGGTAGAAGTGGTGTAACGAGCGCCGCGTAGTGGTTCCGGCCACCGTGGCGTCCAAGCTCGTCGGCTCATCCACGAGTCGTTCGAGAAGGAGCACCACGATGGCCGAAGGGAAGAGCATGACGTCGGTTGCTGATGTCGTCGCGCAGGTGCGCGATGGCCGCCTTGAGGATTTCGTCCGGGAGGCGGTCGAGCTGGTTGCCCGTGAGTTGATGAACGCTGAGATCGCGTCGGAGATCGGTGCGGATCTTGGTGAGGTCGCGCCCGAGAGTCGCTTGACGCATCGCAACGGGTATCGCCCGCGGGGGTGGGAGACGCGGGTCGGGGAGATCGAGCTGCTGGTCCCGCGCAAGCGGTCAGGGCCGGCGTATTTCCCGTCGTTTCTGGAGGCGCGCCGGCCGGCGGAGCAGGCGATCGTGGCGGTCGTGATGGAGGCCTATGTCAACGGTGTCTCGACGCGAAAGGTTGATCGTCTGGTCGAGCAGCTCGGGATCGGCGGGATGACCAAGGACCGCGTGAGCGCGCTGTGCCGCGGGCTGGATGAGCGCGTCGGCGCGTTTCGCGAGCGACCGTTGGAGGGCGCCTACCCCTACCTCTGGTTAGACGCCAAGTACGTCAAGGTCCGCGACCGCGGTCGCGTGGTCTCCAAGGCGCTGGTGGTCGCCTACGCGGTCCATGAGTCGGGGATCCGGGAGGTGATCGGCCTGGACGTCGGCGAGGTCGAGTCGGGCAGCTTCTGGGTCGAATTTCTCCGCGGGTTAAAGAAACGCGGGCTGTCTGGGGTTCGGCTGGCGATCACCGATCAGCACGAGGGCCTCAAGCACGCCGTCGCGCGGGTGCTGGGCTGTCCGTGGCAGCGCTGCTCAGCTCATTTCACTCGCGACATGGTGATGCACTGCCGTCGCGATCAGCGCGGGCTGATCGCCGCTGCCCTGCGCGAGATCTTCCAGGCCGAGAACGGCGCTGCCGCGAAGGAGCGGGCCGGCAGTGTGCTGGAACGCCTCGCGAGCGTGACGCCGAAGGTGTGTGAGCTGCTTGAGGCCGCCGAGGAAGACCTGACCGGCTTCTACGCGTTCCCGCGCGAGCACTGGACCAAGATCCGCTCCACGGATGAAAGTGTCAAGGCCTGGATCGGTCGAATTGGGCGGTTTTGGCTGATGGATCGATCGCGCGAGCGGCTCCCAGGGCCGCAGATCGCCTCATATGGCCCCGATCTTGGGGACGGCGGGGTCGGGGAGCGGGTTTCGGGCGTGCGGGAGCGTCGTCACGTGGTGACGTGGTTTGCGGCCGGGTGTCAGCTCGCGTTACGCTTCCGCGTGGGCGTGGTCGGCCCCGGAGCGAAGCGCAGGATCTGGGACTGAGGCCTGCCGCGCAGCTTGCCCCACTGAGGGCCTTGACAGTCGCGTCCCGTTGGCGGCGGCCACGCCCGGCTTCGACTTCGGTCGTTGGCTTGCCAGTCGGCAACCAGCTGGCGATATGCGTGCTCGGCTTGCTCGGCGAGTTCGCGCTCGCGCCGGCGGACTTCCTTTAGTGAGTAGGCGGCGGCCTTGCCCTTCTGGCCGCGACGGGGCGGCATCCCAGCGCGCAGCTCGAGCGCCCGGAGCTTCTTGTCAGTCAGCGACGGGCGGCCGAACGCATAGTCCTCCTGCTTGATCACCAGGTGCCAGCACAGCACGGCGAGCTTGCGGGCGGTCGCGACGACCGCGATCTGCATCCCCCGCCGGGAGCGGATTCGGTCATAGAACGCCCGCAGCGGCCCTGGGGTCCTGACTGCGACCCACGCCGCCTCGACGAGCATCCCACGCGCGTGCGCGCGACCCTGCTTGGTGATCCGACCATGGCTCGCCGGGGAGCCGCCTGACTGGCGCACCCGCGGGTTGAGCCCGAGATAGCTGACGAGCTGCTCAGGTCGGGGGAACCGGTGAAAGTCCCCAACGGCCGCGACGATCGACAACGCGACGGTGGCGTCGACGCCGGGGATCGTCATCAGCCGCTTGACCTCCTCACGACGCAACGCGACCCGCCCGAGCGAAGCGTCGATGATCCGCAACTCCTGGCCATGGAAGTCGAGCTGACGCAGCAGCGCCTCGACCGCGAGCTCCTCATCCGGTGGGAGCGGCTGGTTCGCCAGCCAGCAGCGACCCTTGATCCCGAACAGATCCGCCACCGGCGGGCGGGGCACCAGGTTGCGATGCAGTATCGACTGCACCTGATTCTTCAATCTGGTCCGCTGCCGGACGATATGCGCCCGGCGGGCGACCTGCCGGCGCAACGCCTGCGTGTCGTCATCAGCCATCCACACTCCCGGCAGATAATCGGCCGCGAGCAGCTGGCAGAGCACCTCGGCGTCGACCTTGTCGGTCTTGACCTTCGCCTCGGCGATCGCGCGGGTCTTCATCGGGTTAGAGATCACCACCCTGGCGACCCGCGGACCGATCAGTTTCGCGATTGCGTGCGTGTTACACGTCGCCTCGATCGCGACCTCATCCGACGCCAGCAGACTGTCGGCGAACACCCGCAGCGCCTCCGGTGTCGTCGCGATCTGCCCGGCCTGGCGCACCAGACCGTCCTCCCACACCGCGATCTGCGCGAACTCGCGATGCACATCCAAACCAATCCTCCGTGGCACTGCTCTGCCCTCCTTCGACATGACGATGGCTGGGAGAGCAGGCGGGCAAACGACAACTACGGATTCGCGCTCGAAGCGCATCCGGGTGAGTCGCAGGGGCGGCCAAGTACTAACGCGAGCTCGAGGCTCATCGAACGATTACGGCCTGCCCGACCTGCGTTTGCTCCCGGATGGCCCTGTCCCGGACGGTCGCACCGTACTCACCAGCCCGGACGCCACCAGCGTCGAGGCCGTCAGGGGTCACAGGGCGCATCTAACGCCTTTCATACCGGCTACCAACCCGCTGGAGCGCATCAACAAAGAGATCGGCCGCCGGTCTGACGTCGTCGGGATCTTCCCCAACGACGCCTCGGTGATCCGGCTCGCCGGCGCGCTGCTGCTCGAGCAAAACGACGAGTGGCTCGTGCAGCGCCGCTACCTCTCCGCCGAGTCGATGGCGCTCGTCCTCACCGAACCCACCGATCCGGCCGTCGAGGATCCGCAGGAGGTCGCTCGCCTTGGCGCCTAAAACCGCTACCGCTCCGCCTCGCCCCTCCGGGCTCGGCGTTCGCCTCAGCGCTACCCCTGGCGCCAGCCAGGCTTTCGAAGAGGGGAGGTGAGCAGCCTCACCCAGGCCCGAGGCGCCCACCCCAAGCCCGACGAGCTCACCCCGTTACACCACTACATCCGACTTGACTGTCCAGCCGACCCCCGCTCGGTCTCACTCTCAGGTCGGGTTGACGGCTTCCAAGCCCCCGCCCTGGGGGCGCTCGAGGTGCAGGCGGTGAACGCCAACGACGGCACGGTGGCGGGTGTGGCGACCGCGAGCCGAGGGGGCTACCGGCTCACGGTTGCCCCCGGGCCATACCTCGTGCACGTCCAGGACGAGGACCTGCGAAACGGCACCACCGAGGGCTTTAGTGATGTGACGTCACTCGGGAGCGCCGGAGGACGTCTGTCGGTCGCCCCCGGCGGCCCGCCCGCGGCCGTCGCCGCCGCGGGCGTTCCTGCGCGCCGAGGACGCCCGCGCGTTTGACCTCGACGTCAAGCGACGCAGACAGCTCGGTGCACTGGCCCCCGGGATCCTCCAGTCCCGGCAGACGCTCGCCGAGTTCGTGGAGGAGGAGTGGTGGCCGCGGTACGCGATCCCGAACCTCGCACCCGACACGCGGCGGCGCTACCTCGAGGTGTGGGGCGTGCACCTGCTCCCGAGCCTCGGCGACTACCCGCTGCGCGAGATCACCCCCATGGTGGTCGAGGACTTCCGCGAGCAGATGACGCAAGCGAAAGTCGGCACTCCGACGCAGCGTAAAGCGCTGATGCTGCTGCAGGGCATCCTCCGGCGCGCGGTCGTGCGCGGGCTGATCCCGGTGAATCCGGCGAAGCTCGTCGATAAGCCAAAGCAACGGCCGACGCAGCTTCCTCAGCCGCTCGCACCGGTGACCGTCGAGCGGATCCGCGCGATCATGCTCCGGCCACGCACCCGGCTCGTGCCGGCGGCGGGTGCCGGGAAGCGCTCGCGACGCGCATACGGGGCGCCGGTCGGCACGGGGCAGGAGCGTCAGCGAAACGCCGTGATCGTCTCGATGCTCGCGTATGCCGGGCTGCGTCCGAGCGAGGATCGCGGCGTCACCTGGGCAGATGCGCGGGACCGCACCTTGCACGTGTTTGCGACCAAGACCGGTCGAGCGCGTGACGTCAACCTGATCGCCGCCCCTTGCTCAGGACCTCGCCGAGTGGCGCACGTCCAGCGGGCGCCCGCGAAACAGCGAGCTAATCATTCCGCGGCCGTCAGGTGGCCATTGGACACGAGAAGACTGGGCCAATTGGCGCCGGGGCATCTGGCGCCCGGCCGCGGTCGAGGCGGGAGTCACCGGCGACCTTCGGCCCTATCGCCTGCGTGGCTCGTTCGTGTCGCTACTGCTCTGGGAGGGCCGAAGCCTGACCTACGTCGCCGAGCAGGCCGGACACTCGGTCGCGACCCTTGCGCGGCACTACGCCGGGACGATGCGAGAGCTCGAAAACCGCCCCCCGCGTCCCCGCCGCCGAGGCCATCCAAATGCCCGCGACGAGATCTGCGGGACGCACTGAGGACGCACTCTGCGGATTTGCCAATGACTCAAACGGGGCGAATCCCCCGCAACTACGGGAGTGGACGATGCTGGGCTCGAACCAGCGACCTCCGCCTTGTCGAGGCGGCGCTCTCCCAGCTGAGCTAATCGTCCGGGAGAGGTAAATGTAGCGCCCGCGGCGCCGGCCGGCGAGCCGGTAGAATCGCCCCCATGCGGGAGAGACTGCGCGCCGTTTTGCTCGCGCTGATTGTGATCGCCCTCGGTGTTCTGGCCGCGGCGGCTTCGGCGGCCAGCCCGGCCGGGGTGACGCCCGCGCCGGCACATCGCCACACGCGCTTCACGATCAGCTTCCACACCCAGATGGCCACGGGGATGTTCGCGGGCGTGCGGCGCATCGATCAGGTGTCGGTCAAGGGGCCGCAGCGCAACGGCTGTGTCGGGAGCGCGAGCGTCGATGCGGGCACGCAGCCGGCCAACGCGCTTGTCAAGGTGCACCTCAGCCCGGGGACGGGCCACAGCTGGTGCACAGGCCGGTTCCACGGCACGGTGGTCCAGTACCAGTCGATCATGTGTGGGCCGCCCCGGATGACCGTCTGCCAGCAGCTCCTGATCGCTCCGCAGACGATCGCACGCTTCAGCTTCCGCGTGCGTTGAGCGTGGGCGGGCGCCGGGGACGACGGCCGCCCGCGTAGCATCAGGCGACGATGAACTACCAGCTCCCTGACGGCACGCCGCTCAGCCTGCCCGAGGCGGCCACGGGTGCCGACGCCGCGGCCGCGATCGGACCCGGGCTGGCCCGCGCCGCGCTCGCCGTCAAGGTCGGGGGCGAGGTACGCGATCTCGCCCGGGTCCTGCCCGAGACCGACGGGTCCGAAAACGGCGGCGCCCCGCTCGAGGTGGTCACCGATCGCAGTGGCGACGAGGCCCTGGCTCTGATCCGCCACGACACCGCCCACGTGCTGGCGGCGGCGGTCTTAGATCTCTACCCGGGCGTCAAGATCTCGATCGGGCCGGCCGTCTCAGACGGCTTCTACTACGACTTCGAGTTCCCGTCCGGGATGGCCGTCACCGACGCTGACTTTGCCCGGATTGAGGAGCGCATGCAGGCCCACATCGCCGCCGACGAAAAGTTCACGCGCGAAGACGTGCCGGTCGCCCACGCGCTCGAGCGCTTCCGCGCCGAGGACCAGCCCTACAAGGTCGAGCTGATCGAGGATCTGATTCGGGACGCCGACCCGGACCGGCCCCTGGAGTCGGTGTCGCTCTATACGAACGGCCCGTTCACCGATCTCTGCCGAGGGCCGCATGCCCCGAGCACGAAGCGGATCAAGGCGTTCAAGCTCCAATCGGTGGCCGGCGCCTACTGGCGCGGAGACTCCAACCGCCAGATGCTGACCCGGATCTACGGGACCGCCTTCTTCTCCCAGGCCGACCTGGTCGAGCACCTCGCGCGGATCGAACGCGCCCGCGCCAACGATCACCGGCGCCTCGGACCGCTGCTGGGACTGTTCGGCTTCTCGGAGATGGCGCCGGGAATGGCCTTCTGGTACCCGGCGGGCGCCCAGGTGTTCAACTCGCTGGTCGCGCTGAGCCGGGAGATGGGCGCCCCACGCGGCTATACGGAGGTCAAGACGCCACAGCTCTACGACAGCTCGCTGTGGAAGATCTCGGGCCACTGGGACAAGTACGGCGAGAACATGTTCCGGACCGAGTCCCGGGATCCCGAGCGGGGGCGAAGCGAAGCGGCGCTCAAGCCCATGAACTGCCCCGGCCACGCCCAGCTCTACTCGATGCGCCCGCACTCCTACCGGGACCTGCCGGTGCGTTTCTCCGAGCCTGGGCTCCTGCATCGCGACGAACCCAGCGGCACCCTGCACGGCCTGCTGCGGACCCGCAACTTCGCCCAGGACGACGCCCACATCTTCTGTACCCAGGATCAGATCCAGGATGAGGTGGCCGGCTGCCTCGAGTTCGCCTTCTCCACCTACCGGATCTTCGGCTTTGACGTCCGCCTCGAACTGTCCACCCGCCCCGACGTCCGCCTCGGCTCCGACGAGCTCTGGGATCAGACCGAGGCGGCCCTGACTGAGGCGCTCGAGAGCCAGGGCCTGAGCTATGACGTCCATCCCGGCGACGGTGCCTTCTACGGGCCCAAGATCGATATGCACATGACCGACTCGCTGGGTCGTTCGTGGCAGCTGGGCACGGTCCAGCTGGACTACAACATGCCCGCCCGCTTCGACCTTAGTTACACGGGCGCCGACAATGCCGAGCACCGTCCGGTCATGATCCACCGCGCCCTGATGGGCTCCTACGAGCGCTTCATCGGGATCCTGCTCGAGCACACCGCGGGCGAGCTGCCACTGTGGCTGGCCCCGGTCCAGGCGATCGTGCTCCCGATCGCCGACCGACACTTCGATTACGCGCGGACGGTGTCGGCCAGCCTGCGCGAGCGCGGCGTGCGCGCCGAACTGGACGAACGCAGTGAGTCGGTGGGCCGCAAGATCCGCGATGCCGAGCTGCAGAAGATCCCCTTCATGCTCGTCGTCGGTGACCGCGAGCAGGCCGCAAACGAGGTCAGCGTTCGCGCGCACCGGGCCGGAGATACCGGGGCGGAGGCCCCGGACGCGTTCGCCGCGCGGGTCAACGAACTGGTGAAAAAGCGCGTCAGCCGTTGAAAGCACCGCTATACTTGCCTTCGTTGATCCAACTGCACACCACACAGCCCGGCTCCGCTTGATCGCACGCCGCGCCCTTAGCTAGTGCCGGTCCCCCGTAGATTCGACCGGCGCCCGCCCGAGCGGGACCAGACTCGGATCAACGACCGCATTCGGGTTCCCGAGGTGCGTCTCGTCGGCGAGGACGGAAAGCAGATCGGCGTCATCAAGACCGCCGAGGCCCTCTCCTACGCGCAGGAGCGCGATCTGGACCTGGTGGAGGTGGCCCCCGATGCCCGCCCGCCCGTGTGCCGCGTGCTGGACTACTCCAAGTACAAGTACGAGCAGGCCCAGAAGCAGAAGGCGGCCCGCAAGCACCAGCAGCAGATCACGATCCGCGAGATCAAGTTCCGCCCCAAGATCGCCCAGAATGACTACGACACCAAGAAGGGCCACGTGCGCCGCTTCCTGCTCGGCAAGGATCGGGTCAAGGTGACGATCATGTTCCGCGGGCGCGAGGTCACCCACCCCGAGCGCGGCACCGCGCTGCTGGACAAGCTGTCCGGCGAGCTGTCAGACGTCGCCATCGTCGAGCAGACGCCGCTCCAGGATGGCCGCAACATGACGATGATGCTGGGCCCCTCAAAGGCGGTCCTGGCCGGCGAGATCGATGGTGCCAAGCCTCCGGTCGAAGCGCCGCCCGAGCACTCCGACGGAGACCCGGCCGCGGCCGCCGTCGCCGAGGCCGCTGCCGAGGAGCCTGTCCCGGAGGCCGAAGCGCAGGGGAATGGGCGTCAGAACGGCGCCGCTGATACGGCCGCGCCTGCCCCGAGTGACGCTGCGGCCTAGGCCCAGCTGAACGGCTGGGGCTTTTTCACCGGCTCGGGCGGCAAAACCCCAGACGTCGAGTGCGGCAGGTCTGCTTTACTCTGGCGTCGCGATGCCGAAGATGAAAACCCACTCGGGCTCCAAGAAGCGCTTCAAGCTGACCGCCACCGGCAAGGTCCGGGGCCGGCACTCGTTCACGAGCCACATCCTCGAGAAGAAGTCGCCCAAGCGCAAGCGCATGCACGGCCAGCCGGCGGAGATCGCCAAGAGCGACGAGCGCGCGGTCAAGCGGATGCTCGGGGCCAAGCGGGCCAAGCGCTCATGACCCGCGTCAAGCGGTCACTGCACGCGCGCAAGAAGCGCCGGGCGACGCTCAAGCTCGCCAATGGCTACCGGGGCGATGCCAGCCGGCATTACCGGACCGCGAAGGAGGCGGTGCTCAAGGCTGACCAGTACCGCTACCGGGATCGCCGCAACCGCAAGCGCGACTTCCGTCGGCTGTGGATCACGCGCATCAATGCGGCCGCCCGCCAGAACGGCATGTCCTACTCGCAGTTCATGCACGGCCTGCAGACCGCGGGCGTCGAGCTGGACCGTAAGGTCCTGGCCGACATGGCGGTCCACGACGCCGACACCTTCCGACGCTTTGCCGACCGCGCCCGTGAGGCGCTGGCGGCCGGCTGACCGACAGCCGAGCAGACCAGCACCGCCATCCGGGCGCCGCTCCTCCAGGAGACGGCGCCTTTTTTGTCTCTGGACCTAGATGACCATCACCAGCCCCCACAACGAGAAGCTCAAAGA
>JBOGYN010000287.1:0-1839 GCA_050696855.1 Solirubrobacteraceae bacterium
GCGATCCTCGGCTCCTGTCGATCCTAGTCCAGGAACCGCATTTCACGCGGCTTGAAACCCGCCGATAACTGCGGTCGACCAGGACTGACTCGTCGGCCGGCGAAATGCAATCCTCTTGACCTTCTAGGATCCTGCCCTGTTGACACGCTGGCGACCGACGTACCCGTACTGTTGAGCTCGCTGCAACGGAATCCCTCGAGCCCCGCTGCTAAACGAACCCGTTGGCAGAAGCTGCGGGCTCGTCGCGGCGCCACTGCGATGGTTGCACTGACATTGGTCGCCAGTGCGCTCAACTACGGATCCAACGTGCTGTTCAGCCGCGTACTCAATCCGGTCGGGTACGGCGAATTGACATCTCTCTTTGCCCTCTCCGTGGTACTAGCGGTCCCGACCGGGGCCGCCCAGACCGTGATCGCCGAGCGGATCGCGGTCTATGCCGCCGAGGGTCGCATGGAGCGAGTTCGGTACCTCATACGTCACGCCCTGGCCCACGTTTCCGTGATCGCGCTCGGTGCCGGCGTCATCTACATCATCGCGAGCCCGCTCGTGGTCAACCTGCTGTCTCTCCGCCACGAGGGGGTCGCCCTCGCGCTAGCGCCGGTCCTCATGCTGGCGTTCGTGCTGCCACTCGCTCTGGGGGTGCTTCAGGGTTTGGAGCGGTTCACCGCTTACGGGCTCCTCCTGCTCGCCATCGCGGTCTCGAGAATCGGCTTCGGCCTTCCCTGGGCGTCGGTGGAGCATGGCGCCGGCGGCGCCCTCGGAGGCCAGGCCGTCGGCATGGTTGTGGTGCTCGCGGCCACCGGCTGGCTCATGCGGGGATTGGTCATCGGGCGTGGCACCGGGGCCGCTACCGCCGGCCTCAAACGCACGCCCGACGCGCGAACCCTCTCGGCGAGTGCCGCATTCCTTGGCTTCGCGGTGCTCAGCAACCTCGATCTGATCCTGGCCAAGATCATGCTCAGCCCGTACAACGCCGGTGTGTACGCGGCGCTGAGCACGATCGGGAAGGTGATCATCTTCCTCCCGACCTCGATCGCGGTAGTCATGGTGCCCAACGCCGCCAAAGCCCAAGTCGGCGGTTCGAGCGCCCGCGTCCTGCGACTGTCAGCCCTCCTGGTCGGCGCGACGTCAGTACTCGCGGCCATCCCGGCGATCGTGGCGCCGCATCTGATCATCAGCGTGATGTTCGGCAGCAAGTACCTGTCGGCCGTCAACGGGGTGCTGCCGATGGTCGTGGCCGGTGCGGGTCTGGCCATGACTTATCTCCTCGTCGTCTATTCGGTAGCCATCAATGATCGCCGGTGGATGATGCTGCTCGCCTGCGCGATGGCTGTCCAGATTGCCGGCATCAGCTTCTTTCACCACTCGCCAACCCAGATCGCTGTGGTACAAGCCGGGGTCGCCCTGTTCGTTCTCGCTGGTAACGAGATTCTCTTTCATCCGATCATCTCCGCCCGCCCAGCCTTCCGTCGTCCTCGGGCCGTCCGGTGAATCCTCATCTTTCCGTTGTCACGCCGGTCCACAACGGGGCGGCCTACATCGAGCAGAACATCCGGCAGATCGTTGCTGCTCTTGACAGCGTGGGGCGCTCCTTCGAGGTGATCGTCGTCTGCGACGGCTGCTCTGACTCCACGGCCGACGAGGCACGCCGAGTCAGTGACAGCCGCATCAGCGTCCTCAGCTACGGACCCAACCAGGGCAAGGGCAACGCGATCATCTTTGGCGTCAATCGTGCCCGCGGCCGACTGATCGCGTGGCTCGATAGCGACCTCGACATCACCCCCGCGACGCTGGTGCACGCGGTCGAGCGCTTTGACGAAAGTGAGATCGATGCCGTGA
>JBOGYN010000288.1:0-1792 GCA_050696855.1 Solirubrobacteraceae bacterium
GCTTCGGCGGGTCAAGTGAGTCGCACCGCAGCGGGAACGCCGAACGCTGCATGTCGCGTTTTCGCCGAAAACGGCGATTCGGGGGTGTCGGCAGTCGCGCAGGTCACGGGGCGGACCCATGGCCATACCCCCAACCGTCGCCACCGATATCGAGACCGTTCCCCTCGCCCTCTGGCCGTGCGCGCAGACGACCGCCCGCTGGCAGCGAGCAGGACGCTACGTTCCCGAGTCCACCCGGCATCCCGGGAAGATGCTCCCCGAGCTGGCGCGGCGAATCCTCACCGCGTACTCCAAGCCGGGCGGCCTGGTCGTCGACCCGATGTGTGGGATCGGCACCACGCTGATCGAGGGGGCACTGCTGGATCGGCGCTGCATCGGTGTCGAACTCGACGAGCACTGGGTCGCAGTAACGAGGGCCAACCTGCGCTCAACGCTCACCCCGCGTCAGCGCGGAATGGCCGACGTGCGTCTTGGTGACGCGCGGTCGCTCGCCATGCTCCTGAAAGGGTTCCGAGGACGCATCGACCTTGTGGTCACGTCGCCGCCGTACGCCTGCGAAGCAGGGGTCATCGACAAGCGAGCCTGGCTGGGTGGGCGACGCCTCTGCGATGCGGCAACCCTCAACTACTCGGCGGATCCGAACAACATCGGCCATACCCGCGGCGCGCAGTACCGCGCTGCGATGGCCGCGGTCTATGCACAATGCTGGGCCGTTCTTCGACCCGGCGGACTGCTGATCACCGTCACCAAGAACATGCGCAGCAGAGGTCGGCTCGTCGATCTCGCCACGATCACCATCGGACTGGCGCATGCCGCTGGATTCGGGTACATCCAGCACAACATCGCGCTGCACGCTGCAGTCCGCGACGGAGGGCTGGTATCCCGCCCCTCCTTCTGGCAGCTGAACCAGACCGAGCGGGCGCGTCGGTTGGGTCGCCCTCTGCACCTGATCGCTCACGAGGACGTGCTCGTCTTCATGAAGCCGACGGGTGACGACTGATGGAGAGCGCAGCTCCCTTGTCCGTCTGGCCATGCGCGCAGCAGCCATCGAGACTGCAGCGCCGTGACCGCTACGTTCCCGAGTCGGTTGCGCATCCCGGGAAGATGCTCCCCGAGATCGCGCGACGCGCAATTAGCGCGTACTCCGCGCCGGGAGATGTCGTGCTCGATCCGATGTGTGGCATCGGGACCAGCTTGGTCGAGGCGGTCCACCTCGGCCGCAACGCTTTCGGCATCGAGTACGAGTCGCGCTGGGCAGAGCTTGCCGAAGCCAACCTTGCGCTCGCGGAGGCTTTCGGCGCCACCGGATCGGGCGCAATCCGACAAGGCGACGCTCGCGAGATGGGATCTCTTGTCCCCGCGTCCATGCGCGGCCGTATCGCCCTAGTTCTGATGTCGCCTCCGTACGGCAGCTCGGTGCACGGTCAGGTCCGGGTCCGAGCCGGCGAGGTGCTGAAACACGACGACCGCTACTCGCGCGACACGAGCAATCTGGCACACGTCGGCGAGGTCGAGTTGCTGCATGCCGTTCGCGACATATTCGCTGCCGCCGCGCACCTGCTGCGGCCGGGTGGGATGGTGGTGGTCACAGCCCGCCCGTGGCGCCGTGACGGGACGCTCGTCGACTTTCCTGGCGCGGTGCTTCGCGCTGCTGAGGCCGCTGGTCTGGTGCCTATGCAGCGTCTTGTCGCCTTGCTCGCCGCGCTTCACGACGATCGGATCGTCCCGCGGGCGTCGTTCTTCCAACTCCGGCTGGTGCGTGAGGCACGGACGGCCGGGGTCCCGCTGCGGG
>JBOGYN010000289.1:0-10172 GCA_050696855.1 Solirubrobacteraceae bacterium
CCACCCGACCCTCCTCGCCCAGCCGGGCGCCGGTCGTCGCGGCGATCTCCCGGAACCGGATGCCGTTATGCCCAACCTCGTGTAGGGGGGAGCCGGCCGGGGCGGACTCCAGCGCCAGGCGGTAGAGCCGGCGGCGTCCCGCGCGTGCACGTCGGGCCAGCGGTTGGCACCGTTCCCTACGTAGGCGCATGGCCTTTCTCGCGGGCCAACGCGATCAGCGTCGGCGCGAAGCCGTGGTGGTCCGGTCGCTGGGGACCAGCTGCCGCGCAGGTATCTACTTGACAGGCATGTGACATTGGTTATTGTGTATCCCACGGTGGCTGCCGCGATGACAAACCCGGACGTTCTGCTCCCGGAACGGCTCACTGGCACCCTGGAGATCCCCGCTCTGGCTGGGATCGGCAGCGTGGCTCAGCACGCTTACGTCGCACTGCGCCACGCCATCCTGGCGATGGATGCATATGACCCCGACGCCGACCTACGGCTGGACGAGAAGCGCCTGGCGGCCGGCCTGGGCGTCAGCCGCACGCCCGTGCGGGAAGCGCTGTCCCGGCTCCAGCACGAGGGGCTGGTCGAGATCATCCCGCGCCGCGGCGTGCGGGTGGTGCGCAAGAGCAAGGCGGAAATCGTCGAGACGATCATCGCCTGGGCGGCGCTTGAGAGCATGGCCGCCCGGCTCGCCTGCGAGCGGGCCGACGACGAGCAGCTCGCCAGTTTGAACACGCTGTTCGCCCCGTTCGAGGATGGGGAATTGCGTTCGCATCTGGACGAGTACTCGGCCGCCAACCTGCGCTTTCATCAGCGCATCCTCGAGTTGGGGCATTCGCAGTTGATCGCTGACATGGCCGACCGGCTGCTGGTGCATGTCCGCGCCATCCGTCGCCACACGATCGGGGAGGCTGACCGTCCCGAGCGCTCGATCGTCGACCACGCCCACATCATCGAAGCCCTCCGAAGCCGTCAGGCCGACCTCGCCGAACGGCTGGTCCGTGAGCACGCGCTGAACCTCGCTGTCCACGTCCAGAGCAGCTGGATGCTCGATTGACTCCAGTCAGTCTCATCGCGGTGCCTCAGGCCCCGACGTTTGCACCGCAAGCCATGCCATCCGAAAGGGAAGGAGAGTCGACGTGACCGCCACGGCGACCACCAATCAGCAGGAGAAGCAGTCCGGCCCGCGGGGCGTCGAGCCCGAAACCATTTCCGGGGGCCATCTCGTCGCCAAGGCGCTCCGGGCCGAGGGGGTCGACGCGATCTTCACGCTGTGCGGCGGCCACATCATCGACATCTACGACGGATGCATCGACGAGGGCATCAAGGTCATCGACGTTCGTCACGAGCAGGTCGCGGCCCATGCGGCTGACGGCTACGCCCGCGTGACCGGCCGGCCGGGGTGTGCAGTGGTCACGGCCGGGCCGGGCACCACCGACGCGGTCACCGGCGTGGCGAACGCCCTGCGCGCGGAGAGCCCGATGCTGCTGATCGGCGGTCAGGGAGCCCTTGACCAGCACCGGATGGGATCACTCCAAGACCTTCCGCACGTCGACCTGATGCGCCCGATCACAAAATTTGCTTCCAGCGTGCTCACCACCGAGCGGGTGGCGGACATGGTGTCCATGGCGTTCCGTGAATCGTTGACCGGAGCGCCCGGTCCCTCCTTCCTTGAGATCGGACGCGACATCCTCGACGGGCGCGTACCGCTGGAGCGCGCGGTGCTCCCCCAGCCCGGCCACTACCGGGCATCGACCAAGAGCACCGGCGATCCCGCCGACATCGAGCGGCTGGCCGACATCCTCGTCAAGGCCGAGCGTCCCTGCGTGCTGCTGGGCAGCCAGGTTTGGACGTGCCGCGGCGCGGAGGCGGCGACCGAGCTCGTGCGGACGCTCAACATCCCGGCCTTCATGAACGGTGCGGCCCGGGGCTCGCTGCCTCCCGGCGATCCCCACCACTTCCATCAGACCCGTCGTCATGCCTTCAACAACGCCGACGTGATCGTCATCGTCGGGACACCGTTCGACTTCCGGATGGGATACGGCAAGCGCCTCTCCCAGGAGGCGACGGTCGTCCAGATCGACATGGATTACCGCACGGTCGGCAAGAACCGGGACGTGTCGCTCGGGCTGGTCGGCGACGTGGGCGCGATCCTGGGCGCCGTCACCGAGGCGGCCCAGGGGCGCGGCGATCTCGGTGTTCGCCGCCGCGAACCGTGGTTGGAGGCGTTGCGCGCCGAGGAGCAGCGCATGCGGGACGAGCGCCTTCCGCGCCTGATGGGCGACACCGCACCGATCCACCCGCTTCGCCTGGCCCACGAGCTAAACCAGTTCATCACCGACAAGACGCTGTTCATCGGCGACGGAGGCGACGTTGTCACCTTCTCGGGCGGGGTCATCCAGCCCAAGGGACCGGGGCTGTGGATGGATCCGGGACCACTGGGAACGCTCGGAGTCGGGACCCCGTTTGCGATGGCCGCGAAGGTCGCCCGTCCCGATCTCGAGGTGGTCGGGCTGTTCGGGGACGGCGCCTTCAGCCTGACCGGATGGGACTTCGAAACGATGGTGCGCTTCAACCTCCCGTTCATCGGAGTGATCGGCAACAACTCCTACATGAACCAGATCCGCTACGGCCAGATCCAGAAGTACGGGGAGGAGCGAGGCGACGTCGGCAACAAGCTCGGTGACGTGCCGTACGACAAGTTCGCCCAGATCCTGGGTGGCTACGGAGAGGAGGTCCGTGAGCCGGACCAGATCCGTCCCGCCTTGGAGCGGGCGCGGGAGTCGGGCAAGCCGGCGCTGATCAACGTGTGGATCGATCAGAACGCGTTTGCGCCGGGAACGATGAACCAGACGATGTACAAGTAGACGGGAGAGAGCGGACATGAGTAAAGCCCTCGAAGGGGTCCGGGTGGTCGACATGACCCACGTTCAGGCCGGACCGGTGTGCACCCAGCTGTTGGCCTGGATGGGGGCCGACGTGATCAAGATCGAGTCGCCCAAGGGCGATGTCACCCGCCAGCAGCTGCGCGACCTCCCGGACGTGGACAGCCTGTACTTCACGATGCTGAACTGCAACAAGCGCAGCGTGATCCTGGATCTCAAGAGCGACGATGGCAAGGAGATCTTCAAGCAGCTGCTGCGGCACTCCGACGTGCTGGTGGAGAACTTCGCTCCCGGGGCCCTGGACCGACTCGGCTTCACGTGGGAGGCGGTCCAGGAGATCAACCCCAAGCTGATCTTCGCCTCACTGAAGGGCTTCGGCCCGGGGGCGCTTGAGCACGCCAAGGCGTATGAGCCGATCGCGCAGGCCACCGGCGGCGCGATGAGCACCACGGGATTCGAGGACGGTCCGCCCATCGTCACCGGCGCCCAGATCGGGGACTCGGGCAACGCGGTCCATCTGTTCGGCGCCATCTGCGCCGCGCTCTACCAGCGCACGCACACGGGCCGCGGGCAGCGGGTGACGATCGCCATGCGCGACGGGATCCTCAACCTCTGCCGGGTCAAGCTCCGTGATCAGCAGCGGCTCGAGCACGGACCGCTGGGCGAATATCCGAACGATGAGTTCGGCGACGCCGTGCCCCGGTCGGGCAACGCGTCCGGGGGCGGGCAGCCGGGGTGGGCCGTGCGCTGCAAGGGCGGAGGCCCGAACGATTGGCTGTATCTGGTCATCCAGCCGCAGGTCTGGGAGCCGCTGATGCGAAAGATCGGCCGCGACGAGCTCGTCAACCACCCTGAGTACGACGCGCCCGAGAAGCGGCTGCGCCACCTCTGGGACATCTTCCGGATGGTCGAGGAGTGGACGATGACGCGTGAGAAGTGGGAGGCCTTCCGCGAGCTCAACGCGATCAATGTCCCCTGTGGCCCGGTGCTCGACACCAGCGAACTGCTGAACGATCCCGATTTTGCCGCCACCGGCATGATCGTTGAGGTCGATCACCCCGAGCGCGGCAAGTTCAAGACCGTGGGCTGCCCGTTCACGCTGTCTGACTCGCCGGTGGAGATCACCCGCTCGCCGCTGCTGGGGGAGCACAGCGAGGAGGTCCTGAAGGGATTGCTCAAGGAGCCGAGCCCCACCTCCCAGTCCAAGCGGCTGTCCGCCGTGGACGCCGCCTAGGGCGCGTCCGGCACGAAGACCAAGACACCACGAGGAGATGTGATGAACGCAACGGCGACGGCAGAGCGATCCACCGACATCGGCGATCGGGCGACGGTCCGCGAAGTGCTGGACGCTGTCCGGGCGCAGGGACGGACCTCGCTGAGCGCTCCGGAGGCCAAGCAGGTCTGTGACGCCTACGGGATCACGGTGCCGCAGGAGGGTCTGGCCACCAGCGCCGACGAGGCCGTGGCCCACGCCGAGCAGATCGGCTACCCGGTGGTCCTCAAGATCGTCTCGCCGGACATCCTGCACAAGACCGAGGCCCAGGGCGTCCTCGTCGGGTTGTCCTGCGCTGACGACGTGTCCTCGGGCTACGAGACGATCATGAGCAACGCCCGGGACTACGATGAGAATGCCGAGCTCACCGGGGTACAGGTTCAGCAGATGCTCGGCTCCGGACACGAGGTCCTGATCGGCGCGCTCACCGACCCCACCTTCGGTCCCGTGATGACCTTCGGCCTGGGCGGCGTGCTGGTCGAGGTGCTGCGCGATGTGACCTTCCGCCTGGCGCCCACCACGCTTGCCGAGGCCCATTCGATGACCCGCTCGATCCGCGCCGCCGAAGTACTGGACGGGATTCGCGGAGGACCGCCGAGCGATCGCGGCGCCCTGGCCCAGATGATCCAGCGGGTGTCGCAGCTGGTGACGGACTTCCCGGAGATCACCGAGGTGGACCTCAACCCGGTCCTGGCCACCGAGGAAGGGGCAACCGCGGTGGACGCGCGGCTGCTGGTGTCGTTCGAGCCACCCGCTGAGCGGCCGGCGCGCTACAGCCAGGAGCAGATCCTGGAAACGATGAACCACCTCATGCGGCCCCGCGCGATCGCCGTGGTCGGCGCGTCGGACCAGGCGGGCAAGATCGGCAACTCGGTGATGCGCAACCTGGTCGACGGCGAGTTCCCCGGGGACATCTATCCGGTCAACCCGAAGGCGGGCGAGATTCTCGGCAAGCGGGCCTACGCCGACGTCGACGATCTCCCCGACGGGGTCGACGTGGCGGTGTTCTGCATCCCGGCCAAGCTGGTGATCCCGACGATCGCCAAGGTGGGCGCCAAGGGGATTCCGGCGGCGATCCTGATCCCCTCCGGATTCTCGGAGACGGGAGAGGTCGAGCTGCAGCGCGAGCTGATCGAGACCGCGCGCGAGCACGGCGTCCGGTTCGTGGGGCCCAACATCTACGGCGTCTACTACACGCCCGGCAGCATGAGCGCGGCCTTCACGACCCCGTACGACGTCAAGGGGCCGGTTGCCCTGGCTTCGCAGAGCGGTGGGATCGGCATGGCGATCCTCGGCTTCAGCCGCTCGACCAAGCTGGGCGTTTCGGCGATCGTCGGACTAGGCAACAAGGCCGACATCGACGAGGACGACCTGCTGACCTTCTTCGAGCAGGATGAAGCCACCAATTGCGTGGCGCTGCACATGGAAGACCTCAAGGACGGCCGCGCGTTCGTCGAAGTGGCCCAACGGGTCTCGAAGAAGAAGCCGATCGTCGTGCTCAAGGCCGGAGCGACACCGGCGGGCACGAAGGCCGCGGCCTCGCATACGGCGGCCCTGGCCGGCGACGACAAGGTCTACGACGACATCCTGCGCCAAGCCGGCGTGGTGCGCGCCCGGGGGCTCAACGAGCTGCTGCAGTTCGCGCGCTGCCTGCCGATCCTGCCGACTCCGGGTGGCGAGAACGTGGTGATCATCACCGGCGCGGGTGGCTCCGGCGTGCTGCTCTCGGACGCCTGTTACAGCAATGGCCTGCACCTGATGGAGATGCCGGAGGACCTCAACCAGGCGTTCATGAAGTTCATCCCGCCGTTCGGCGCGGCCGGCAACCCGGTCGACATCACCGGCGGCGAGCCCCCGGAGACGTATCGCAACACGATCAAGCTCGGGCTCGAGGATGATCGTGTCCACGCTCTGGTGCTGGGGTATTGGCACACGATCGTCACCCCGCCGATGGTCTTCGCCAAGGTGGCGACCGAGATCGTCGACGAGATGCGCGGCCGGGGGATCGAGAAGCCGGTCGTGGTCTCGCTCGCCGGGGACGTCGAAGTGGAGCAGGCCTCTGAGTACCTGTTCGAGCACGGGATCCCGGCCTTTCCCTACACGACGGAGTTGCCGGTCGAGGTTCTGGCCGCCAAGTACCGCTGGGCGCGGATCGCCGGCCTGATCGACGGTGGGGAGGCGCACGGCCAGGGAAGCTAGGGCAGGGCGACGGGAGAGTTAGGAGAGGATCTTGGATCTACTGGAGTACCAGGGAAAGCAGTTGTTGGCCCGGCACGGCATCCCCGTCCCGCGGGGGCGCGTGGCCGCCTCGGTGGACGACGCCGTCGTCGCTGCGGACGCGATCGGGTACCCGTGTGCCGTCAAGGCGCAGGTGCAGATCGGCGGCCGGGGAAAGCTCGGCGGGATCAAGCTGGCCGACAGCGGTGACGAGGCGCGCGCGCATGCCCAGGCGATCCTCGGGATGGACATCCGCGGCCTGCGCGTACACGAGGTCTGGGTCGAGGAGGCATCGAGCATCGAGGCCGAGTACTACGCCTCGGTCGTCTTTGACCGCAGCGCGCAGGCGCCGCTGGTGATGCTCTCGACCCGGGGTGGAATGGACATCGAGGCGGTGGCCGCCGAGGACCCGGACGCGATCGCCTCGCAGCACGTCGATCCCCTGCTCGGCTTCCAGGCTCACCACGGCCGCAGCCTGGCCTTCCGGGCGGGCGTCGACCGGGATCTCGTGCGCCCGCTCACCGCCGTGCTGGCCAAGCTGTATGAGGCCTTCGTGGCCGAGGATGCGATGCTGGTGGAGGTCAACCCGCTGATCGTCACGGGCTCCGCCGGCGAAGCGCAGGGCGCTGGACAGCGGGGGCTGCGGGCGCTGGACGCCAAGGTCACGCTGGACGGCAACGCGCTCTACCGACACCCCGAGAACGCCGAGCTGCGGGACCTGTCGGCCGAGGATCCCCAGGAACGGCTGGCCAAGGAACGCGGCTTGACCTACGTAAAGCTCGACGGCGACATCGGGGTGCTCGGCAACGGGGCCGGACTGGTGATGTCGACCCTGGACGTCGTGGCCCAGTGCGGGGGGCGTCCGGCCAACTTCCTGGACGCGGGCGGCGGCTCTCGGGCTGACGCGATCGTGGCCGCCGTGGAGGTCATCCTGAGCGACCCGAAGGTGCGCGCCGTCCTGTTCAACATCTTCGGGGGGATAACCCGCTGCGACGAGGTCGCCCAGGGGCTGATCGAGGCCTTCGATCGCGTGTCGCCCGAGGTGCCATTCGTGGTCAGGCTGGACGGGACCAACGATGAGGCGGGCCGCCGGTTGCTGGCGGAGGCGGCGCTGCCGGGCGTGCAGGTGGAGGCGACGATGGACGCCGCGGCTCGGCGCGTGGTCGAGCTGGCGGCGGCTCCAGCCCCGAGGGCGGAGGCGGCATGAGTGTTCTCGTCGATCAGGACACACGGCTGTGCGTGGCCGGGATGACCGGGAGGGAAGGGCGCTTTCACGCGATCAACAACCGCCGCTACGGAACCAACGTGGTGGCGGGGGTAACACCGGGCAAGGGTGGCGAGGCGGTCGACGGCGTGCCCGTCTTTGACACCTTTGGCGAGGCGGTGGCGGCCACCGATGCCAACGCGGCGATGATCTTCGTCCCCGCCCGGTTCGCGGCCGACTCGATTCTGGAGGCGGCGGACGCGGGCATCCAGCTGATCGTGACGATCAGCGAGGGCATCCCCGCCCACGACGAGCTGCGCGTGATGGCGCAGCTGCGGCGCTATCCCGGCGTGCGCCTGGTTGGCCCCAACTGCCCTGGAGTCCTATCCCCGGGCAAGGCCAACGTGGGAATCATCCCGCACGCTTTCTTCCGGGAAGGCAACGTCGGGGTGGTCTCGCGGTCAGGGACGCTGACCTACCAGATCGGCAACGAGCTGGCCCAGCGCGGGTTCGGCAACTCGACGATCGTCGGCATCGGAGGCGATCCGGTTCCCGGATCATCTTTCGTCGACGTACTGGAGCTGTTTGAAGCCGACCCGCAGACCGAGCTGATCGTGATGGCGGGGGAGATCGGCGGCGACGCCGAGGAGCGGGCCGCCGAGTTCGTGGCCGCTCATGTCACAAAGCCGGTCCTCGCCTACATCGCCGGCTTCACCGCGCCGCTGGGCAAGACGATGGGACACGCCGGCGCGATCGTCTCCAACAGCGCCGGCAGCGCTCAGGCCAAAGCGCGGGCGCTGGAAGACCAAGGGGTGCGCGTCGGCCGCACCCCCACCGAGGTGGCGGAGCTCGCCGCGGAGATGTTGGCGGCATGACCGGAACATTCCTTTTCAATAACCACCCCACCCGCCGAGCGGCGAGAGGCACGACTGTTGAGGGGGTTGATCTCGGCTTTGACTTAGCTTGCGCAGGGCGGTAACGGTGAGTGGCAGAGGCACTCACCGGAGAGAGTGGAGAGAGTCACCCCTGTGGTGAAAAACCCCGTCGCTGGCAGTTGCCAGGCGATGCAAGAAGGAGGTATAGCGGGAGATGAGTGCCATAAGCGCTTCAACCGGGTTTCGCGAAGTCGTGAACCCGGACACCGGACGGATGTTCCGCGTCGGCGAGACGTCGAAGCAGCTGCTCGGCTATGACCGCAGGTGGGTCATCATCGCGGCCTGGGTGTGCATGTGCATGGCCGGGCTGCTCGAGTACACGTGGGCCGCGCTCAGCGGCTCGCTCGCATCCGCGCACCACTGGGGATCGGCACCGGTCTTCTGGTTGTTCTCGTTCTACGTGGTGTTCGAATCGTTCGTTCAGATCGGAACCGGGTTTCTCCGTAACCGGGGCATCCTCCCGGTCAAGCTCGCGGTGATTATCGGCGGTGTGTTGTGCGGGATCGTCTGCTACGCGATCACCGCCTACTCGACGAACATCTGGGAGGCGTACCTCGGTTACGCGTTCCTGGGCGGCGTCGGCTCCGGGATGATCTACTCGAGCTGTATCAACATCGTCGCCAAGTGGTACCCGGACAAGAAGGGCTGGCGGACCGGGTTCGTGAACGGGGGCTTTGCCTACGGGTCGGTGCCGTGGATCATCGCCATCGGCGGTTTCAGCTCCGCAACCGGAATCGGGATTCTGTCGCCGTCCGCGATCAAGGAGTTCATCCTGATCCAGGGCGTGGTGATGACGGTCATCATCTTCTTTGCCGCGCAGTACATGAAGGATCCGCCCAAGAACTGGTGGCCGGTGCACATCGATCCACTCAACTGGGCCAAGAACAAGCGCACCGCGCGGGACCTCCTCAGCAATCCTCCGGCCTATGACCACTACTCGCTGCGGCAGATGTGGTACACGCCCCAAGCTAAGTGGCTCGGGATCCAGTACTCGCTGTTCGTGGGCTGCTCGCTGTTCGGGGTCGCGTATTACTACGTGTTCGGCACCGCCGAGCACCTGGGTTCGGTGGCGGTGGTCGCGGGGGCGGCCGGCTTTGCGTTGGCGGACGGCGGCTTCAGGCCGTTCTATGGACTGCTGTCGGAGTACATCGGACGGCGGCGGACGATGTACTACGCCTACTCCCTGAACGTGGTCTTCCAGCTGCTGACGCTGGTGGCCGGGCTGAATCACATCCCGTGGATGTTCGCGATCTGCGCCGTCGTGTCAGGTGGTCTTTCGGGCGCCAATTTCCCGATGGCCGCGGCGACCGTGGCCGACTACTACGGCGAGAACAACAACGCGGTCAACTACGGCTCGATCTATGCCTGGAAGGCGCTGGGGGGGAGCTTCGCCGGCGGTGTCGCGGCGCTGATCATGACCGGGACGCTGTACGGCCACTCTACGTTCCACTGGATCCCCGGCTTCCTGTTCGGGTCGGCCCTGGGTACCTGCGCTGCGCTGATCGTGTACTTCAAGTGCAAGCCTCCGACCAGGGAGCAGTGGCAGACCGCGGTGGCCAAGGCGGCTGCGGCCGGGCAGGGGAAGGTGGCCCAACGGGACAACGTCGCGGTCGGCTGAGGAAATCCGGCCCGACCCGGTGCCGTGCCCCGGGAATCGGTAACTGGAGTGG
>JBOGYN010000290.1:0-4747 GCA_050696855.1 Solirubrobacteraceae bacterium
GGCTGCGGTCGATCGTGCGCTGGAACGCGATCGCGATGGTGGTGCGCGCCAACAAGGAATCCTCTGAGCTGGGCGGGCACATCGCTACTTACCAGTCGCTCGCCACCCTATACGAGGTTGGCTTTAACCACTTCTGGCACGCGCCGAGCGAAACTCATGGCGGCGACCTCGTCTACTTCCAGGGCCACTCCTCCCCAGGCAACTATTCTCGCGCGTTCCTGGAGGGGCGCCTGACCGCGGAGCAGCTCGATGGGTTTCGCCGGGAGGTCAGCCGCGACGGGCTGTCTTCCTATCCGCATCCCTGGCTGATGCCGGACTTCTGGCAGTTCCCGACGGTGTCGCTCGGGATCGGACCGATCACCTCGATCTATCAGGCGCGCTTCATGAAGTACCTGCACGCGCGCGGCATGGCGAATACCGCCGATCGCAAAGTGTGGACCTTCTGCGGCGACGGAGAAATGGACGAGCCCGAGTCGATGGGCGCGATCGGGTTGGCCGGTCGCGAGCAGCTCGACAACCTGATCTGGGTCGTCAACTGCAACCTGCAGCGCCTGGACGGGCCGGTGCGGGGCAACGGCAAGATCATCCAGGAGCTCGAGTCCGACTTCCGGGGGGCAGGCTGGAACGTGATCAAGGTGATCTGGGGAGGGCGCTGGGATCCACTCCTGGCGGCAGACACCGACGGCGCCCTGGTCAAGGTGATGGAGGACTGCCTCGACGGCGAGTACCAGACCTTCAAGTCGCGCGACGGGGCGTATGTGCGCGAGCACTTCTTCGGCCGCGACCCGCGACTGCTGGAGCGCGTTGAGCACATGTCAGATGAGGACATCTGGCTGCTGAACCGCGGGGGTCTCGACCAGCAGAAGGTGTTCGCCGCCTATCACGCGGCCGTCCACCACGAAGGTCAACCAACGGTGATCCTGGCGAAGACGATCAAGGGGTACGGCATGGGCGTTTCGGGCGAGGGCCAGATGATCACCCACCAGGCCAAGAAGATGACCGAGGCGGCGCTTTTGACCTTCCGTGACCGCTTCGAGCTGCCGCTCAGCGACGAACAGGTTCACAACGCCGAGTACTACAAGCCGCCGGAGGACTCCCCGGAGATGGAGTACCTGCGCGAGCGGCGCGCCGCACTCGGCGGATCGCTGCCGGCCCGGCGCCGCACGGCTGAGCCGCTGCAAGTCCCGGAGCTCGACCTGTTCCAGTCTCAGCTTGACGGCACCGGCGAACGCGAGATCTCGACGACAATGGCGTTCGTTCGCGTGCTGGCTGCGCTGCTTCGCGACAAGGCGATCGCCGACCACATCGTCCCGATCGTGCCCGACGAGTCGCGTACGTTCGGGATGGAGGGAATGTTCCGCCAACTCGGGATCTACTCACCGGTCGGCCAGCTCTACCAGCCCCAGGATTCAAAACAGCTGTCGTTCTATAAGGAGGATGAGCACGGCCAGATCCTCGAAGAGGGCATCACCGAAGCAGGCTCGATCTCCTCGTTTATCGCCGCCGGCACCTCCTACAGCACCCACGCCGTCCAGATGGTGCCGTTCTACGCCTACTACTCGATGTTCGGCTACCAGCGGGTGGGCGATCTTGTGTGGGCCGCGGGCGACAGCCGCACGCGCGGGTTCATGCTCGGCGGCACCGCCGGGCGGACGACCTTGAACGGCGAGGGCCTGCAGCACGAGGACGGTCACAGCCACGTGCTGCTCTCGGTGGTGCCCAACTGCCGCGCCTATGACCCCACGTTCGGCTACGAGGTCGCGGTAATCGTTCAGGACGGCCTGCGCCGGATGCTGGTCGAACAGGAGGACGCCTTCTATTACGTCACGCTGATGAACGAGAACTACCCGCATCCGGCGATGCCGTCGGGAGCGCAAGCGGGAATTCTGCGCGGCATGTACCTGCTGCGGGCGGGCAAGCGCTCGCGCAAGCCGCGCGTCCAGTTGCTCGGTTCGGGCACGATTCTGCGCGAGGTGATCGCGGCGGCAGATCTGCTCGCCTCCGATTGGGGCGTCGAGGGGGACGTGTGGAGCGTGACTTCGTTCACCGAGCTTCGCCGTGACGGGATCGACGTCGAGCGCTGGAACATGTTGCACCCGAAAGCTGTCGAGCCCAGGCGGGCGTACGTGACCGGGGCCCTAGCCGGTCGCCGCGGCCCGGTGATCGCCTCCACCGATTACTTGCGCGCGTTCGCTGACCAGATCCGCCAGTGGGTGCCTGCGCCATACCGGGTGCTGGGGACCGACGGTTTCGGCCGCAGCGACTATCGCCGGGCGCTGCGGCGGTTCTTCGAGATCGACCGCCACTACGTGACGGTGGCAGCGCTCAAAGAGCTCGCGGACGCCGGCGAGCTCGACCAAACCCGCGTGCAGGAGGCGATCGAGCGCTACGAGATCGACCCCGAGGCCCCGATGCCGACGACGGTATGACCGTGGCGGCCTTCATCGCCAGTTGTGCTGAGACCAGGTGACGTCGCACCGAGCGTTCAGTGTTCTCGTCCGCAACTCATGCCGGTCACCTCCACAAGGCCCGCGCCCCGCGAACGCGACGCGCGGCTAGATCACCGCGTGACCTGCACTCTCACGATCTGACGCGTCCACATTGATGGGGGTGCGACGGGTGCCGGGATCCGACGCAAAGAGAGGGACTCCCCCCGGTCCGGTGAACGATGTTCGTCCTGCGGCCAAATCCGAACAGGAGGTAGTCAGCCGATAGCGACGAGCGAAGCGCAGATCGTCTGGGGGGCCTCTAGCGAGCAGCACCAGGGACGCTTTGGAGTGGTAGCGGCGCGCTCGGTGAGCTTACGGTCACATAGGCCTCGCGCGAGCAAACCGCCGAGCGAGCGCGGCTGACCTTTGCCCGGTCTCGGACGCGTTGGGCGGGAATGTCACGATCAGCGTGAGCAGCGAGCTCGAGCAGCAGCAAGCGGGCCGTCCGCGGTGCTCGCCCGCCCCCCGGTTTCGGGTATTGATCGCCGGTGGCCCCCTGACGAGCTCAGTGCGCCTCTGTTCGCTTTCAGACCTCGATCCCGAATTGGTATCGAGCCGCTCGCCGCGGGCGTGCCGATGACAGACAGGGGGTGCCCACCGCCCAGTGTCGGATCGTGAGCGGTTCGTATAAGGCGGCATTCAGGCCGTCGAGAAGATGCACGCGGGTCGGGTAAGGAACCGAACCCCGTCGACGCGAAAGAATCATGGAGACCCGAGCCTCAGATCGAACCGGACCCGCAGGCCGATCACCCCGGCAGCGTGGCGTCTGGCCAGTGCATGCCCTCCCGCTGACCGGCGTTACACCCCCGGCCGGACATGGCGCCGCAGGCACGGATCCCGAGCGCCATTACTGCGGTCGAGACCCCCGGGACCGAGGGGTGCTCGGGCTCATGAGCCTCGTCCTCGACGGCGACACTCGAACCAGCAAGCCAGCAGTCACTCGTCCAGCCGGTCTGGGTGGTCGCGCGGTCGGCGGGTTTGCCTCACACCGGCGAGCGCAATGAACCCACGCGACCGGGCTCCCACCCGCCGCCTGCGAGTGCTCCCCCAGCCGCGTGGAGGCTGGCTAGTCGTGTGCGACCAAGAGACGGTCGGAGTCGAGTACGTGACGGTCACCGAGGCCGAGCGGGCGGCGCTGGCCGGTCTGCGCGAGGGCGACGAGCTGGTCGTCTACGATCGCTATCACCGCTGCCATCGGCGCGGCCGATCAGGAACGCGCCAGCGCGACTCCCGTTAGAGCTGGCCCGTGCGCCACCGAGGCGAAGGAGCCTCGTCGATTCCCGAGCGTGGCAGATGGGGCGCTGACCCCATTTCGGCCGCCACGGTTGATCGGGATGATTCTCAGCATGAAGAGCACGGCCTGCCTGTGTGACATCGCGACTGCTCCGTTCGCGCAAAACTGCCCCCGATTCCAGAATCCGGGTGCTGATCGCCGATCGTCACGACGAGGTCCCCCTCGGAGTCAGCCGACTCCAGAAGACCAACCCGACCTTCGAATAATCGCCGAGGCGAGCAAAGCTATCGCGGCGGTCGGCCTCCGGACGCTCGCGTGTGGCCCTTTCTCAGCGGACGTGACGACGCGGCTTTGGGAACACGCCGAAGGAGTCCGAGGCCGAACTGGCGCGCATCCTCGCGCTCCTCGCTCCCGCCGGCGCTCGCCCCGACCGGTGCATCAGGCCGGCGTCCAGCTCGACAATCAGCGCCGGGCGCAAGCCTGCCCTGTGAGTAACACCACCGCCTGGGCGTGAGCCGTCTATGAAACCCGCCCCCATGGTGTTCGCTGTGCTGCTTGGCGTCACGGTCATCCACTGTCGCCGGCAGCTTTCCCGGGCAGCGGTCGTGCTCGCCGCGATCGCCTTGGTCGGCTTGCTCACCTACGCCATCGGCCTGATCCACCCCCCGAGCCTCGAGCTCATGCTCCGCGACGCGGTCGGCACGCTGGGCACCCGCGCGTACGCGCTGGTCGGCGCGCTCGCGTTCCTGGAAACGGGCGCCGGGATCGGCCTGATTGCCCCCGGGGAGCTTGCGGTCATCGTCGGAGGGGTCAGCGCCGGACAGGGCCAGATTGATCTCGTCACGCTGATCGTGGTCGTTTGGGCCGGCGCACTGGGTGGCGATATCACCTCGTTCGTCCTCGGTCGTCGGCTCGGACGAGAATTCTTGATCCGTCACGGCCCGAAAGTTGGGATCAGCCGCCAGCGAGTTGAGCAGGTCGAGCGGTTCTTCGCTGCCCACGGCGGCAAGACGATCATCATCGG
>JBOGYN010000291.1:0-3922 GCA_050696855.1 Solirubrobacteraceae bacterium
CCCGGGGACGGTGTGGAAGTTGACGCCGCCGACGCCCGCGCGGGCCAGTTCGAACAGCGCGTCGAGGGACCACAGGGCCGCGCCGAAGGTGTCACTGACCCCCCGTTGACCGCCGCAGCTGACGCCGTTGATCTCGTCGACGCGCGCGGGGACGCCGCGCCGGCGGGCCATCGCGAGGTATGGCCCCAGGTAGGTGGCCAGTCCAAGCGAGGACGAGTCGGCCAGCAGCTGACCGCTGGTGACCGTTTGCGACGGGACGCAGTGCTTGAGCGGATAGGCGTGCAGCGTGGCCAGGGCAACGGCGGGCTCGTGGCCCAGGAACGTGCCCAGGAACGGCAGCCAGCTCGATCCCCCTCCCGAAGGGCCTGCCAGCGGCACCCGGGGCAGCCCCCGCGCCAGACGCGAGAAGTCGCCGATGAAGGTCTGCAGGTTCCAACTCGGCGGGCGCCCGGGAACCTGGTGGCCAGTGGCCGAGCGATACCAGCCGAAGGTGCTGTACAGCTCCGGCTCGTTGCCGAGCTCCAGGGCGTCGATCGAGCCGGCGCCGATGCGGTCGATCATCGCCGTGGCTTCGGCCCCCGCCACCCGCTCGCTGTCGGCCTCGAGGTTGATCCCGAGGATCAGCCGGGCGCGGAGCGTCCGGGCCAGCGAGCGCGTGACCGCCAGGAAGTTCGGAGTGAGGTCGTACTTGACCCCCGGGGGCCGCGCCATGTGGGGTACGGGCCACCAGGTCCAGTCGGTGCTGTCACCGCCGACCCGGAGGACCGGGCGCTGGGTGGGCGAGATGTCACGGAGCAGTTCCAGAAACGGCGGGTCGACCGCTCGCGGATCGGTGCCCGCGTACGCGGCCAGACCCCGGTACTCCATCGACAGGCCGGCAAACCCGGCCGGGATCAGCGGGCCTACGCCGCTCCCGGGGACGGTCAGGCTGCTCGCCGGGCGAGCGGCGTCCGGCCGGGCCGCGGCCAGTGACGCCGCGAGGACGATCGCCGCCCCGGCCACGCCGAGTGCCGCGGCCACGGCGCGCAGTTGCTTGTCCGATCCGCGCACACCTGCATTGTGGCGATCGGTGGCGGGCCCGGGCCGCGCGTCGGCGTTCGGCCCCGGTGGAAACTCAACGCGCGCGGGGCGGACGTCGCCCGCCCCGCCGCGGATTCACGCCCGCTCAGCGGGCGCCAGGCGAAGTCAGTAGTAGTGGCGCCTACCGCCGACGGCCCGTCCCATCGAGCTCATCAGGACCAGGACGGCTCCTACCACAAGCAAAATGATCCCGATCGTCCACAGGATCGCGACCTTGGCCACGAATCCGATGATCAACAGGATGATGCCTAGCGTTATCACTACCTCTCCTTACGTCGTTGGACGTGCTTGCGAACAGCTACCCGGTCTGGTGTCAGGTCAGACAACCGACTGTCGCGTGAAGACGCCGGCCGGCTCGCCGACCGGTTGGACCAGCTGCTAGCCTTACCCGATGGCGCTCCGAGCGGTCAAGAACACGTCGCTGCCCGACAAGGTGTTCGCGCAGCTCGCCGGCGAGATCCTCACCGGCCGCTACGCGCCGGGGGTCACGCTTCCCGCCGAGCGAACACTGAGCGGTGTCTTCGCGGTCAACCGGCATGTGGTGCGTGAGGCCCTCGGGCGGCTCGAGCAGCTCGGACTGGTCAGCGTCCGGGCGGGCGGGGGTACCACGGTCATGGACTTCCGCCACACCGCGGGACTCGATCTGCTGGCCGTCCTGGCCGAGCACGCCGATGTCGCCGAGGGGATCCTCGCGCCGCTCGGTGCGGCGCTCGAAATGCGCGCCGGGATCGGCGTCGACGTCGCGCGACTGTGCGCCCGGCGCGCGGCTCCCGAGCTCCGCCACGCGCTGGTCACGACCGCCGATCGGCTAGCCACCGTCGCCACCGGACCGGAGTTGCTCGCCCTCGATCAGCGCTTCTGGCAGCAGATGGTCGATGGAGCCGAGAACTTCGCCTACCAGCTGGCCTTCAACAGCCTGATGCGGGGCGTCCACGCGGCGCCGGAGCTGAGCGTCTCGTGGCTCGAGCACGAGCTCGCCGGGAGCGACTTCCGACGCCCGATCGCCGCCGCAATCGTGGACGGCGATCCGTCGGCCGCCGCCGAGGCGACCCGGGCGGCACTCGAGCCGGCCGCGTCGGCGATCGACTTGGTGGCACCGCGGGCCGGCACCCAGACTCGGCGGCCATGAGCGCCGATCGCGTACCGAGCGCCTACCAGGCCGCGATCACCAGCGACCGCTCTGACCTCGTCAGCCTGCGGACCTGCTGGCGCGAGTTTCGTGGTCACTTCTCGCCCCGGGCGGTGATCGCTGCCGTCCTGGTGGCCGGCGCGGCGCGGATCGCCGTGGGCGGTTGGTCCTGGCGCGACGCGATCGTGCCCGTGATCGTGCTCGCCGAGCAGCCGTTCGTGGAGTGGCTGATCCACAAGTATCTGCTCCACCTGCCGCCGTTTCGTCTCTTCGGCCGGCGGATCGAGCTGTACGGCTCGATCCAGCATCGCAACCACCACCGCGACCCGTCTGATCTGGACCGGGTGCTGCTCAAGCCCGTGGAGGTGGGCAGCTTCGTCGTGCAGATCGCGATCCTCGTGCCACTCGTCGTGTGGGCGACCGTGGCTCTATTCGGCGGGTCGTTGCTCAACCTGTCCCTGACCGCCCTGACCCTGTCCTACCTCGGTCTGCTGCGCTACGAGTGGTCGCACTTTCTGATCCACACGCCCTACCGCCCGCTGAGCCGCTGGTACCGGAACATCTGGCGCAACCATCGCCTGCACCATTTCAAGCACGAGGGCTACTGGATGGGTGTGAGCTCGACCCTCGGCGACCGCATCCTGGGCACCAATCCCGACCAGCGCACCGTGTCGAGATCACCGACGGCGAGGACCCTCGGGGTCGACACCGACTGAAGTCGTCGGGATTTGTCGGCGGGCGACGGTGCAAGAGCTTGCCCCGCCGGGTATGAATTAATCCATGCCAACGAACAACCCTTCCTACCAAGAGTCCAAGCAGGTCGCCGAGGAGAGCCGCGAGAGCGAGTGGAAGCAGCCCAGCTTCGGCCGCGAGATGTACCTCGGGAATTTTCGGCTCGAGCTGATCCATCCCCAGCCCCAGGCTGATCCCGACCAGATCCGTGAGGGCGAGGAGTTTCTCACCCGGTTGCGGGCCTTCCTCACCGAGCGCGTCGACCCGCTCGAGATCGAGGAGTCCGGGAAGCTGGGCGACGATGTGATCAAGGGCCTGAAGGATCTCGGTGCGCTGGGCATGAAGATCCCCAAGCAGTACGGCGGCCTCGGCCTCACCCAGGTCTATTACAACCGCGCCCTGTCGCTGGCCGGCACCTGGCATGCCGCGATCTCGACGCTGCTTTCCGCCCATCAGTCGATCGGCCTGCCCGAGCCGCTGAAGACCTTCGGCTCCGAGGAGCAAAAGCAGGAGTGGCTGCCCAAGGTGGCCAAGGACCACATCTCGGCCTTCCTGCTGACCGAGCCCGACGTGGGCTCTGACCCGGCCCGCATGTCGGCGACCGCCGTCCCGACCGAGGACGGATCCGGGTATCGGATCAACGGCACCAAACTGTGGGCGACCAACGGCGTGATCGCCGATGTCGTCGTGGTCATGGCCGTGGTTCCCAAGCGGGCGGACTCCAAGGGTGGGATCACGGCCTTCATCTGCCCGATGGATACCGAAGGGGTCACCGTCAAGCACCGCAACGAGTTCATGGGCCTGCGGGGCATCGAGAACTCGGTGACTGAGTTCAAAGACGTGTTCGTCCCCAACGAGAACGTGATCGTGGGCGAGGGCAAGGGCCTGAGGATCGCCCTCGGCACGCTCAACACCGGTCGGCTGTCGCTTCCGGCGATCTGCGTCGGGGTCAGCAAGTACTCGCTGCGGATCGTCCGGCAG
>JBOGYN010000292.1:0-1522 GCA_050696855.1 Solirubrobacteraceae bacterium
CGGCATGCCAGGTCGCAATAGCGGCTCCGCGGATCGGGACGATCAGGACCGATGGGCTCCCCGCACTGCACGCAGCGGCGAGCTTCCAGACCGTCACCGTCCAGGTCCCCGGTCACGGGCGGCGTGATCGCAGACAGCGCGGCCTCTGCGGACGTCAGCGGCGGCAAACCCAAGTACGCTCGCCGCCACACCTCCCGCTGCTCGTTGAATACGATCAGCCATTCGTCGCGCTCAATCGCGTTCATGCACACCACCCAGACGCCTCGTCCCCAGGCATCCTCGAAGCTGGCTCCGTCTCGACGCGCGTCGGCCAGGAATTCGCGCAGTCGCACAGATCTGGGGCCAGCCCAAGGAAACATCAGCTCAGTTGGTCCCGGCTGACGTCGCCCGGGCCGCGAACGCGTTCAAGACCGCCGCCGCGGCCGACACCGGAGCGATCGGGCAGTCTTCCGAATGCGCGATCCCTGTCGCGCCCTCGGTGATCGGCGACAGTCCGAGGCTCAGCAGTTGCTCGCCGGCCTTCAGCTCCTCATCGGTCTCGGTGACCTGCCGCTCGGTCTCCCCACAGAGCGGGCACCGTCCGGTCATCCAGGAGATCAGCGTGCCCCGGAACGACAGCCGCAGTGGGTCCGGCATCGACTCGGGCACGCCCGACACGAACGCTTTGCTGTCCGGCCCGCGCCACAGCGTTACCGGGGCTCCGGTCAGCCTGTCGGGTCGTGCCACCGGGTCACGCGTCCAGCCGGCGCGTGTCGTCTCGACCCGCAATCGAAACGCCGTCATCTGCTCCAAGCTGCTCATCGTCGGTCCTCCCTCTGTCTCTGTGGTTGATCGGGTCGTCTCAAGCTCTTGATCACGAGCCGGCGCTGATGCGGCGGTAGGCGACGAAGCGCGCCAGCGATCCCAGGTGAGAGCCCCTCACCACCGCGCTCGCGCAACTTCGCGTCGATCATCCGGACCGCTGGCGCCTTGCCGTCGAGGATCGAGTCCGGGATCTGCCCGATGGGGATCTGTATCGACCCGATTTCACCTCCACGCGCACCCCATAACGCGATCACGAGCGCATCCGCGCGGTCTGGGCTCGGGCCCGTCATCGCGCGCTTCGACACGATCTCGACCTTGCCGCCAGACGACAGCGAATAACGGACGCTCGCCAGCTGCCCGGCCAACACCTTGTCAGCAGGATCGAGGTCGACCAGGCCCTCGCGGAACAACTCGCGGGCATGCCACCACGACTCAGCCTTGAGGTTTACGAACCGATCCGGCCTGCGGGCCCGAGCCGCAGCGATGAACTCCTTGGCGTTGTAGCCGAGCTCGCGGAGTCGATCAAGCACGCCCGCGCCAAGCCCCGTCGCGTCCACCCATACCGGCGCCGGCGCCTCGTCGACCGTCTCCGCGGCCTTCGCCACCACGCGCATCAGATCAGCGCCGTGCACGCTCCACGGCACCCGTACGACGCCGCCGCACACCCACGCCAGCACCGTCGAGTCCGTCCCCAGTCGCGCCACGTCCAGCCCATAGC
>JBOGYN010000293.1:0-5765 GCA_050696855.1 Solirubrobacteraceae bacterium
ACTCGGCGAAGACCTCGCGCTCGCGCCAGCGCTCGAGCACCCTCTGCTCGAGCTCGGGGAAGGAGGCGTGGGAATCGACGGGACGGTGCGGCGGGGCCATGGGCGGGTGATTCTAGGAATCCCCGGGCCGGCCCACCTGTCGGGGCTGGGACGACAACCCTCTCGCTGACGTGCTGCCCTCGTCGTGCTGTGCCCGGTTCGCGCGTCATCTACTCCACGGAGGCCGAATCCAGACCCTTCCCAGCGGCACTTGACGCCCAGCCGTCACCCGGTCCTGACGGGACCGCGACAAACGGGCTACCAGTCAGCTAAGCGCCGGGGCGCGCCGAATGCGACTGCACCGCGGGCGCGACCCGCGGCATCCCCGTCTCGGCCGGCGCGGGCACGAGCTTGGCCACCAGGGCGTCGCGCGCCGTCACGGGAGAGTCCCCGAGCCGGTACACGGTGCTGGCCCCAGTGTCGGGAACTGCGCCCCGATAATCGAACACGGTGACCTCGCGCACGACCGAGCGGATCGCGTACACGAGCCGGCCGATCGAGTCCAGCGAGACGCGCCGGCCGGTGAGCACGACCGCGCTGGGCTCCAGCGCGCGCAGCGCCCGGCCCAGGCGGGTGAGCTCGACGGAGGGGGTCAGCGTCAGCGTGCGCAGCCCCGAGCGCCGCAACACCACCTCGAGCGCCTGAGCGTGCAGGGCGTCAACGTCGCACGGGGCAGAGGCGTCGAAGATCATCACGCCCTCGGGACGGTTGGCAGGAGGGGCGAGCCGCCGCTGGGACGAGAGCCAGCCGGTGGCGTGGCGCCAGCCGAACTCGTACTCGACCGTGTTGCCATCCGGGTCGCGCTGGCTGGTGACGGCCTCGAGCAGGACCTCTTCGATCGTGCGCTCGACCGAGCGCAGCCCGAGACTCTCTTCGAGCAGCCGGTTGGCCGCCTCCTCGTCAAAGGCGGCGTAGGACGCGGCCAGGCGCGAGGGGGTGGAGGGTCCCTCGCCGCGTTCGCGGGCCAGCGAGATGGCCGACGACACGTTGTGGGTCTCGGCCAGCGTAAGCCGCAACGCCTCGATCTGGGTCAGGGAGTACTGCCGGTGACCGCCCGGGGAGCGAAGGGGCTGGGGGAAGTTGTAGCGCCGCTCCCAGCTTCGCAGGGTGTTGGGGCTGATGCCAAGCATCACCGCCGCTGCGTTTGTCCGGATTCCATTCATAGAGAGATTTATCGCTGTATCGGCAGAAATTGGCAACCACCGCAGCAAGTTGTGCAAATTGGTGTCGTCCGTGCGGGAGCAGGAATCCTCAACCGCCTGTCGTACCGCCGGCGGGCGCTAGGCCTCAGAGGCTGATGCTGCGGGGCGCACCGCCGGCGTGCCCCGGCGCCTCGATGGGCAGCCGGTGCTCGCTTTCCACCATCTCCAGGATCCGCCGCTGCGCTTCAGCCGCACCGGGCGGGAGCAGCCGCGTGCCGGTCGTCCGCATGCGCACCCGGGGCCCGCCGCGGCGGTAGGTGGCGACGGGCATCGCGCCCGCGGCCAGCCGGATCGCGTACGCCCACCGAGCGACCGTGTCGTCATCGAGATGCGAGCCGGCCACGATCACCAGGTTGGGCCGGTGGACGGCGACCGCGTCGCCGATCCCGCTGACACCCCGGGCCGACAGGCTGAGGACGTTTATGCCGGCCCGCGCGCAGAACAGCTCCAGCGCGCGGATGTACGGCGCGTCGGGATCGAGCTCGTCGCGTGACGCATCTCCGACCACGATCGAGACGGGCCGGACGGGCGGCGGGGCGAGCCGCACGGCTCGGCGTAGCCAGTCCGCCGCCCAATGTGACGCGAACGCCCACGCGGCCGACTCGGAGCCGTGGCGGCGGACGATGTCCTCCAGCGTGGGGAGGATGACCTCCTCCACCGAGCGCTCGACTGAGCGCAGCGCCAACGTGGCCTCGATCGCCTGGTCGGCACGCTCGCCCTCATAGGAAACGAGGGCTCCGGTGAGCGAGTTGGCGTCGGCCGCCAATCCCTCACGCGCGCGGGAAACAGCGGAGGAGATTGAAAGTCCCTCTTGCAGGGCATCCCGCAAGGCGGCTACCTCACCATGCGTGAACAGACGGTGTTTTCCAGGAGAACGCTGGGGCTTCGGAAAGCCGAACCGCCGCTCCCACGCGCGCAGCGTATTGGGACTCACATTGAGCAGCGCGGCCGCCTCGCTCGTCTTCAGATAGCGCATTCAAGTCCAGAAGTTGGGGCCCAACATTGCTATATAAGCGGTATCGGCATAAAATTGCACGGGATTAACCCCGGAAGCGACCAAAAACCGGTGCAAGGATTGGTTTGTTTTGGCTAAACGCGTGGACGTTTTGGCGCCCGGCGCACCCAACGTGATCGGAGAGGGGGTGCCCGTGCATATCCGTGGCTGCTGATTTTCGTCCTAAGAGTCGATAAGTGCCGGGCTTGGCGCTAACGTTGCCGAGATGGCTCGCACGGCGAGTGGTGGTCGCGTCTGGTGGCGTGTAGCCACGCCGGTCTTGGTTTGTGGTCTGATCGCGTGCGTCCTCGTGGGCAGCCTGCAAGCCGACTCCAATCCGGGCGCCAGCATGGCACTCGGCGTCGTGCTCGGAGTTGCCGCGATCGTTGCGGGCGCGACGGTCGTTTACGTTGGTGAACGCGTTGCGGTCTCATCCACGTTCGTAGTCGTGCTCTTGGCCGCCGCCTTCTTGGGGCCGGGCTTCGCTGCCTTGGCGGCGGTGGTCGCCGAAGTCGCGGCATCGCTGCGGATAAGGACGCGTCCATATGTGTTCGCGTACAACCTCCTGGCTGCGATGCTTCCGGCGCTCGCAGCGGCCAACGTCGTGCGCGCCCTGGCTTCCGGACGACCGCACGCGAGCCTCACGTTCTATCTCGTGGTCGGCCTCGCCAGCGCCGTCGACGTCGTGCTCAACTTCCTGATTGCCGCGGCGTACATCCAGGACGGCCAAGGCCGGCGGACGCTGGGCCTAGAGACGCTCAAGCCCTACGCTCCCAGCTTGCTCGTCAACCTCGTCCTCGCCGTCGCCGGGGCGGGGATCTATTTGCGACTCGGGATCCTGGGGATTGCCTTCGCACTGAGCGCGGTGTTCGCACTCACGTACATGCTGTCGCTCGTCGCGCGTGCCCGGGCTCGCTCCGAGCAGTACGTGTCGCTGTCCTGGGGAGTGCTCGCCGGTCTCATGCGGACGCTCGACATCCGTGACCAGCGGGCGGCGCGCCACGCGGCCGCGGTCGCGCGGTTCGCCAAGGACATCGCCGCCGCCGTGGGGATGAGCGCGGGCGAGTGCGAGTTGGCCCACACGGCGGGTTTGCTGCACGACATCGGCCACTTTGCGCTCTCTGACCGGGTCGCCGAGCGCGGACGGACTCTGACCGAGGAGGACTGGACGGCGATCCAGCGCCACCCCGAGTTGGGTGCTGACATGTTGCGCGACCTCGGGATGTACGGGCCGGTGGCCGAGATCATTCTCGCTCATCACGAGCGCATCGACGGGCGCGGATATCCGCACGGGTTGACCGCAGACCAGATCCCCGAGCTGGCCAAGATCATCTCCGTCGCCGAGGTCTACGACACCCTCACTGCGAGTGACACGTACCGAACGCAGATGAGCTCGTTCGAAGCGCTGACCGAGCTACGCCGCGTGGCTGGCTCCCAACTCGACGAGCACTACGTGGAGGTCCTGGCCGGACTGCTCACCGGCGTCGGGGTCGAGTATCGGCACGCCGACATGGCCGACTTCGATGTCGAGCTCGACATGGAGCGGCGGATCCGCGAGGCCGGCGCGGGCGGCTGAACGCGCCGGGTCATCGCTCGCCAGCACAGCGCTGAGAAGCGCGACGGCGCGGGAATCCCTCACGACTCCCGCGCCGAGCGCGACGTTCATTCCCTGCGATGGACTTTCCTGTCTGGTTCTAGGGAGTGCGCCAGTTGGCGTGCGCGGGAGCCGATCAGCTCGCCTGCCGCTGAACCAGCGGCTCGACGTTCTGCTGCTCCAGGGAACCGACGAACTGATTGATCTGCTCCTGGCTGAAGCGGCGCTGACCACCCGGGGTGCGATACGACTGCAGATAACCCATATCTGACCAGCGCCGAATCGTGCCGAGCGAGACTCCAAGTGCCTGTGCCGCCTGAGAGGTGGACAGGCCGAGCGGGCTGTCATGTAGTTGCTTCATGGCTTTCATTTCATCCACTTTCATGAAATCTTCGCAAACCTCGACAGCAATTGCACAACCTTCGGGGTAGAAGGTCACGGCGAGTGCTCGCTAATACGCAGAAAGCCAAGGATTTCGGACTTTTCGTTGCACTAAAACTAGGACGAACGTCCAGGCAGCTCGCGGGCCGTCGGTCACGATACAGGTTGGCAGCCGCCCTGGGAGCCGGCTGCGGTCTCGGGCTTGGGCTGCGACGATCTGAGAAGTATGCGACTTCGGCTCTACCACCACCGCGACAGCGCTCGGGTCGCCTACCGGGAGACTGGGACCGGGCCGGCCCTGGTGCTGCTGCATTCGTTGGGTCTCTCGCACCGCGAGTATGAGCCGATCGTCGGGGCGCTGTCGGAACGGTTTCGTGTCGTGTTGCCCGACCTGCCCTTGCACGGCGATTCTGAAGACCGTCCTCGCCACCCCTACAGCCCCGATTGGCTGGCCGATGTGATCGCTGGCTTCTGCCGCGAGGTCGGGGGTCCGCGCTCGATCGTGGCCGGTCACGACCTCGGGGCCGAGCTGGCTCTGCTCGCGGTCAGCTCCGGCCGGCTCGAGCCCGCGCGCCTGGTCCTCATGCCCAACCGCATGCATCGCCGCGACGAATTCGCGGCCAAGCGCACGGTCTGGCGGGCAGCCTGCCGGGTGGCGGCGCTCCCGGGCCTGGATCGTGTCCTGGCCCACGGCGCCCGCATGGTCTTTCGTCCTTCCGTGGGGCCGCGGCTGTCGGTTCAGGGCAACGAGGCGGCGCGGGACCTCGTTCGCCACGCCTTCGCCGACGTGGGCGGCAACGGCAACCGCGCTCGCTCGTGGGCAAAGTTCGCCCGGCGCTGGCCGACCGAGGCCCAGCGTCAGTTGCTGGACGCTTACCCCAACATGCCGATGCCCACTCTGCTCCTGTGGGCTGACGAGGATCCCGCCCACCCTCTGCTGGCCGCGCGCGAGGCGCTCGATCTTCTGCCTGACGCCCAGCTGCGCACGCTGCCCGGTACCGGCTTTCTGATCGCCTACGACGACCCGGTCGCCGTCGCCCGCGAGCTGATCGCCTTTTGTGGCTGAGTGCTCCCAAGTGGAGAGCAACAATGAGCGAGTAGCTTTGAACGACGATCTCAGAAGCGATGTGAAAGGACAGCCAGAAATGGGCGTGCAGGAAAGTGAGCAGCTCTGGGGCGGCGAGACCACCAAGGCGGTCGACAACTTCCCCGTCTCGGGCGAGACGGTCCCGGTCCCCGTCATCCACTGGCTGGCCCGAATCAAGGGCGCCGCAGCGCGCGTCAACGGCGAGCTGACGCTGCTCGACGCTGATCTCGCGGAGCGGATCGCTGCTGCCGCCGATCGCGTCGCCGACGGAGCGTTCGACGATCAGTTCCCGATTGACGTCTTTCAGACCGGCTCGGGCACGTCGACCAACATGAACGCCAACGAGGTGATCGCCAACCTCGCGAATGAAGGCGCACCCGCCACCTCCGCCCATCCCAACGATCACGTCAACATGGGCCAGTCGTCCAACGACGTCTTCCCCTCGGCGGTCCACCTCGCCGCCCTCGA
>JBOGYN010000294.1:0-13190 GCA_050696855.1 Solirubrobacteraceae bacterium
GGTGCTTGCGCGACAGCGACACGTCCTGAAGGCCGGACCTGATGAACGAGTGGGCCTCGTTGAACCGCACCAGCGGCATCACGAATGCGGGCCGCTCGGCATAGACCTGCTCGAGGCGCTCCTGGAACGCGGAGAGCTTGAAGAACCAGTTCTCCTCCTCCTTGAGCTCGAGGGGGATCTCGTGAATCGGGCAGAGGTTGCCCTCGAGGATCTCGTTCTCGACCTTGAAGTCGGCGCAGCGCGGGCAGTACCAGCCCTCGTAGATGTCCTTGTACGTGTAGCCGTGGTCGTGCACGCGCTGGAGCACCTCCTGGACGCGGCGCTGGTGCTCCTCGTCGGTGGTGCGGATGAAGAAGTCGTTGGAGATGTCGAGTTGGGGCAGCAGTGCCTTGAAGCGCTCGGCGTTCTGGTCCGCGAGCGCCTGGGGCTCCATCCCCTGCGCCACCGCGGCGTCGGCGACCGGCTCCCCGTGCTCGTCGGTGCCGGTGAGGAAGAACACGTCCTCGTCGCGCTGGCGCATGTGACGGGCGATCACGTCGGTGGCGATCGCCTCGTAGGCGTGGCCGAGATGGGGCACGCCGTTGACGTAGGAGATGGCCGTGGTGATGTAAAAGGACATGGCCTCGGCTAGAGGCTATCCGCGGCTTTCGTCGCCGCGATCTTCGGTCAGCGCGCGGTACAGCGCGTTGGCCTTGACGCCGGTCAGCTCGGCCACCACAGCCGCCGCCGGGCGCGGCTTGGCCCCGGCCTGGACCAGCCGCTTCAGCGCCGCGGCCCCGGCGCCGAGGTCTCCGGCCGGCGCCGCGGGCGCGGGGGCGACGACGAGCACGATCTCCCCCCGGGGCGGCTGGGCCCGATAGCGGGCGGCGAGCTCGGCGGCGCTCCCCCGCACGACCTCCTCATGAAGCTTGGTCAGCTCGCGACAGACCGCCACCTCGCGCTCGGGGTGAAGCGCCGCCAGCGTCTCCAGTGAGGTGGCCAGGCGGCGCGGAGACTCGAACGCGACCAGCGTCTCGGTGATCGCGAACACGCGCTCCAGCTCACCGCGCTTGCGGGGCAGAAAGCCGACGAAGTGCCAGCGCTCGGCCGGCAGCGCGCTGGCCACCAGCGCGCTCAGCGCCGCCGACGGCCCGGGCAGCACCTCGACCCCGAGGCCGGCGGCCACGCAGGCGCGCACGAGCACCAGGCCGGGGTCAGAGACGAGCGGCATGCCGGCATCGGAGACGAGGGCGACCACCGCCCCGGCCTGCATCCGCGCCACCAGCTCGGCGGCCCGCGAGCGCTCGTTGTGCTCGTGGTAGGAGACCAGCCGGCCGGAGACCCCGTAGCGATCGAGCAGGACCCGCGAATGGCGGGTGTCCTCACAGGCGATCAGATCGGCCTCGCGCAGGGCGGCTAGGACGCGGAGGGTCACGTCCTCGAGGTTGCCGATCGGGGTCGGGCACACAACCAGCCGCCCGGCGCTCACGTCAGCCTCCAGGTGCTCACGTCAGCCTCCAGGTGCTCACGCCAGCCTCCCGGCGAGACCGTCGTAGGCCATGGCCGCGGCCCCGATCATCCCCGCCTCGACGCCGAAGCGGGCAGCCACGATCCGGACCGCGTCCCGGGTCGGGGCCAGGATCCGGCGCGCCACCTCGGCGCGGGCGGGAGCCAGCAGGAGCTCGCCGGCGGCGATCACGCCCCCGCCGACCACCACCACCTCGGGGTTGAAGATGTTCAGCAGGCTGCCGATCGCGACCCCGAGCGCGGAGCCGATCAGCGCGATCGCCTCGCGGGCGGCGTCGTCGCCGTCGTGGGCGAGTTCGGTGACCAGCGGGCCGGCCAGCTCGCGCCCCTGGGCGTGGGCTCGAGCCAGACCCGACCCCGGCCGCTCGAGAGCGAGGCGATGGGCCTCGCGGGCGAGGGCCGTGCCCGAGGCGAACGTCTCCACGCAGCCGTGGTTGGGGCAGTTGCCCTGGCAGGGCGGGCCGTCGCGGTCGATCACGATGTGGCCGAGCTCGCCGGCGAACCCGAGGGCGCCGCGGTAGGGCTCGCCGCGCAGGATCAGTCCGCCGCCGATCCCGGTGCCGATCGTCATCACAATCGCCTCGCTGGCCCCCTGGGCGGCGCCGGCGCGGTGCTCGGCGATCGCGGCCGCGTTGCCGTCATTGTCGACGAACACCGGGAGTCCGAGCCGCTCGGTCATGATGTCGGCGAAGGCGACATCGGCCAGGGGCAGGTTGATCGCCACGCGGGCAATGCCCGCCCGACGGTCGATCAGCGAGGGGATTCCAAAGCCAACTGCCTCCACTTCGGCCCCGTCGGCTTCGCGCACCTCGGTGACCGCGGCGACCGCGGCGTCGAGCAGCGCACGAGGGTCCAGGCCCGTTACCGAGCGCTGGACGCGATGGTGTACGCCCAGGTCCCGATCGACGGCGCCAGCCAGCAGCTTGGTGCCGCCCAGGTCGACGCCGATAGCGCGTCGCGCCGGCATATCGTCACTATATGTAGTGCCAATGCCCGACGAACCGCGCAATCGGGCGCCCAGCGAGGACCCCCCGTATCGGGTCTACCGCGGCCGGTCCACGGCCCGGCCCAGTGCCGAGGAGCGCCCCTACAAGGTCTACCGTTCCGGCCCGCGCAGCCTGCGCGAGCGCCTGCGCGGCGAGGACGCCGTGGCCACGCCGGGCGGCGGGCGTGACGACGGCGGCGGGCGTGACGGCGGCGGAGGCGGCGGGCGAAGGCGGTTTAGCCGCCGCCGGGGCGGAGCCCTGGTGCCGGGGCGGCGGATCACCCCGCGCCGGGTCCTCAAGTACCTGGCGCTGGCGATCGTCGGGTGGCTGCTGCTTTCAGCCGTGCTGTTTTTGATCAGCGCCCAGGTTCAGAGCGGCTCGATCCCGGGCTCGGTGTCCAACGCGCTGGCCCCCGGCGGCAACATGGTCACCTCCACCGACACGGTTCTGGTGATCGGGACCGACCAGCGACCCAAAGGCTCCAAGGAGCCGGGCGCCTTCGCGGGCGGGATCCGCTCGGACACGATCATGCTGTGGCGGATCGGCGGGGGCGTCTCCCGGCGCCTGTCGATCCCGCGCGACACGATGGTCCCGATCCCCGGCTACGGGCTCAACAAGATCAACGCCGCCTACTCGTTCGGCGGTCCGACCCTGGCGATCAGGACCATCGAGCAGTTCACCGGGGTCAAGATCAACCACCTGATCATCGTCAACCTGGCCAACTTCCCCAAGTTCATCGATGCGATCGGCGGCGTGGACGTGACCACGGGGCGGATCTGCTCGGAGATCAGCGGGGGAGTCAGGAACGGCGGCTTCTCGCTGTTCCTGCGCCCGGGTGATCACCATCTCGACGGCGTCCAGGCGCTGACCCTGGCTCGGACCCGGCACAACCTATGCAACGCGGCCACCAACGACCTGACCCGTGAGGGCTACCAGCAGAAGATCCTCAACGCGATCAAGTCCCGGCTGCTGTCTCCGTCGACCTTCTTCCGGCTGCCGTGGGCCTCCTGGGCTGCCCCCAAGGCGGTCCGCACCGACATGGGAGGCCTGACGCTGCTCAGCCTGTTCTTCGCTGCCGAGACCGGCGGGTCGGCGCCGACGAAGATCCTCGGGCAAAACAACCTGCCGCTCGCCGACGCGACGTCACCGTCGGGGCAGGCGGCGGTGCGCCGGGCGGTGGCGAAGCTGATGAACGGTTAGCTGGACTTGGCCGGCGACGAATCGGCCTTCTTGCTGCCCGAGTCGGACTTGGTAGCGCCCGATTCTGACTTCGCCGGCTTGGAGTCCGAATCGGACTTGGAGCCGGTCCCCGACTTGCCGTTGTCACTGCTCGAGCTCTCGCTCTTTTTTGCGCCCTCCTTGGCTTCCTTCTCCCGAGAGCGGTTGCGGGTGCCGTAGTCGGTGTTGTAGAAGCCCGAACCCTTGAAGTGCACGGCGATCGGGTGAAAGACCCGCTCGACGGGCTTGCCGCAGACCTCACACACTGTCTCGGGGCCGTCGGTGAAGTTCGCGCGAACCTCGAATGTGTGCCCCTTCTTGCAGCGATATTCGTAGATCGGCATCGCGCGAGGCAGTATAGCTGGCGGGGTTGGCACTCTCGGGCGCAGAGTGCCAAGTGACACGCGGCCGCGGCCGCTCGACCCCCGCGGCGCACATCCGTCCAGCCCAGCGATATAACTTGACCGCAGGTCCTCCTTTGCCGACATGGGGGTGGTGAGCGTAGACAATGGGTGACGACGCACTCGATGCGATCGCCCGCGGGCTGGCTCGGGGCATGTCACGCCGGGAGGCCCTGCGTAAGGGCGGCGCCGCTCTGGCCGCCGCCGTCGCCCTGAGCCCGGCGGACGCCTGGGCCAAGGTCACCGGGCGCTGCCCCCACCACCGGGTCAAGTGCCACGGCCGGTGCTGTCCGCCCGGCGAAGTCTGCCTGCACCCCCGCAAGCGCAAGGGCGCCAAACACCGGCCCAAGCCCAAATGCGGCTGCCCGGCCAACACCAAGCGCTGCCGGGGCAAATGCACCCACGTCAAGACCGACGCCAAAAACTGCGGCCGCTGCGGTCAACGGTGCCCGCAGGGGCGGCACTGCGTCAACGGTAAGTGCGCCTGCCCGACCGGTGAGGCCACCTGCGGGGGCGCCTGTGTCGACACCACGACCGACCCGGCCAACTGTGGCGGCTGCGGCAAGGCCTGCGCTGCCGGCACCGCGTGCGTGTTCGGCAGCTGCGTGTCCTCCTGCCCGGCCGGCACGATCTCCTGTGGCGGCGCGTGTGTGAAGCTCGGCAGCGACGCCACCAACTGCGGCGCGTGCGGCCACGTCTGCGGCGCCGGCCAGGCCTGTGTGGACGGCACCTGCTCGAGCACCTGCCCCGCCGGTCAGACGCTGTGTGGCAACGCCTGCGTCCGCCTCTCGGGCGACGGCGCCAACTGCGGCGCCTGCGGCACGGTGTGTGCCGGCGGAACGGTCTGCGCCAACGGAACCTGCGCGAGCAGCTGCCCGAGCGGTGCGGTCACCTGTGGCTCGAGCTGCTGCCCGGGCACCGCCTGCTGTGGCAGTGGCTGCCAGACCGTGCACGACAACGGCGTCGGGCAGAGCTACTACGACTGCGGCTCGCTCGGCGTCCCCGGCAGCGCGGCCACCTACAGCCTGGCTCTGACCCAGGAGGCGGCCAACGCCTTCGCTCACGGAGCCACCAGCCATGCCTGCTCGGGTGAGCAGGCCCTGATCGTGCCCAACCCGGGCGGCGATTGGGCCACCTGGGTCTATACCGGCTCTCTGGCCGGCCGGGTGAAGCTCAACCCGGGCGGCCCGCTCTGCCCGGACTCGAGCAGCCCGATCTGGAACTAGGGGAGTAGATGGCCGGCGTTCTGCTCGCGTTGCGCATCCTGCTGGCGCTCGTCCTCGCCGTGGCGGGCGCCGCCAAGCTGGCCGATCGGCCCGGTGCGCGGGCCGCGGTCACCGGCTTCGGGGTCCCCGAGGCCGTCGCCGCTCCGGTCGCCGCAGTGCTCCCGTGGCTCGAGCTCGCCGGCGCCGTCCTGCTCATCCCGAGCGCCACCGCGCAGGTGGGAGCGGCGGTTGCCCTGGCCTTGATGCTGGCCTTCAGCGCCGCCATCGCCCGCAGCATCGGCCGCGGCGAAGCTCCCGAGTGTCATTGCTTCGGGGCGCTGCACTCCGAGCCGGCCGGCCCGCGGACCCTCGCGCGCAATCTCGCCCTCGCCGTCGCCGCGGGCGCGGCGTTGATCGGTGGGCCGGGGACGAGCGCCACCGCCTGGATCGGCGGCCTGAGCGGCGGCTGGCTGACCGCGCTGGTGCTCGGCGTGGCCCTGGCCGCCGCCCTGGCCAGCGGGAGCGCCTTCGCGCTGCGCCTGCTGCGCCGCAACGGCGAGCTGCTGCTGCGCATTGACAGTCTCGAAGCGGCGCTCGGGGCGGAGGGCCTCCCCCTGCCGGTGGCACCGCAGCCCCTCCCCACCGCCGGCCTGGCGGTCGGCACCACCGCCCCGGACTTCGCGCTCCCCGATCTGGCCGGCCAGCCAGTCACCCTGGCCGGGCTGCGGGAACGGGCCGGCGACCTGCTGCTCGTCTTCACCGATCCGACCTGTGGCCCCTGCGCGGCGCTCCTGCCCCAGATCGCGACCTGGCAGCGCGAGGCGACCGCGGGCCTGCGCCCGGTCCTGATCAGCCGCGGCGACCCCGAGGCCAACCGCGGGCACGCCCGTCAGCACGGCCTGGCCGACGTGCTCCTGCAGGGGGGGCGCGAGATCGACGAGAGCTTTCGCGTCGCGGCCACGCCCAGTGCGCTGATCGTCGCCGCCGATGGGGCCGTGGCCAGCCCGGTGCACTCCGGCGAGGATCAAATCCGCGCCCTGGTCGCTGGGCGGGCCCAGGACGCGCCGCTGCGGACCCTGGGCGGCGAGCCGGTGGCGTTATCCGCGGTCCTCTCCGGTCGGGCTACAACGATCGTGTTCTGGAACCCGGAGTGCGGCTTCTGCGCGCGCATGCTCGACGATCTCCGCGCGCTCGATCGCGCCGACCGGGATGCCGCGCAGCAGCTGCTGGTGATCTCGACCGGTGACCTGGAAACCAACCGCGCGATGGGCCTCTCGGCGCCGATCCTGCTCGATCACGGTTTTGCGGCCGGGGAGCAATTCGGCGCGCAGGGCACGCCGTCAGCCGTCCGGGTCGACGCGAGCGGACGGGTGGACTCGCCGGTGGCAGTCGGCGCGGAGGCGGTGCTCGCCCTCGCCGCTGGTGCCCGCTCGCCCGTCACCGCGTAGACCGAACCGCTGATCGGCTCGCGTCCGGTTCGCCCGGCGGGGGCGGCTAGCATCCGCCGCGCGATGGCCCTCGACAGCGTCACCATGGACAAGATCGTCTCGCTCTGCAAGCGGCGAGGCTTCGTCTTTCAGAGCAGCGAGATCTACGGCGGGATCGGCTCGAGCTATGACTACGGCCACTACGGCGTGCTGCTCAAGAACAACGTCAAGGCCCAGTGGTGGCGCGCGATGCTCCAGGAGCGTGACGATGTCGTGGCGCTCGATTCGGCGATCATTCAGCACCCCCGCACCTGGGAGGCGAGCGGGCACCTGGCCGGCTTCACCGACCCGTTGGTCGACTGCCGGACGTGCAAGCTGCGCTTCCGCGCTGACCAGCTCGAGTTCGCGGCCTGTGGGCGCAAGCCCTCCCGGCACCCCGGCGAGACGTCGGACTGCGATTTGACCGAGGCGCGTGAGTTCAACCTCATGTTCGAGACCACCGTCGGCGCAGTCAAGGACGAGGGCGCGACCGTCTACCTGCGGCCCGAGACCGCCCAGGGGATCTTCCTCAACTTCAAGAACTATCTCCAGTTTTCGCGCAAGAAGCCGCCGTTCGGGATCGCCCAGATCGGCAAGAGCTTCCGTAACGAGATCACGCCCGGCAACTTCATCTTCCGGACCCGGGAATTTGAGCAGATGGAGATGGAGTTCTTCGTCGCACCCGCCGAAGCCGAGCAGTGGTTTGAGCACTGGCTGGGTGCGCGTCACGGCTGGTACACGCGCCTGGGCATCCGCGAGGATCACCTCCGCCTGCGCGCCCACGACGCCGACGAGCTCTCGCACTACTCCAGCGCCACTAGCGACGTCGAGTACCGCTTCCCGATCGGGTGGCAGGAGCTCGAGGGGGTGGCCAACCGCGGCGACTTTGACCTCACGCAACACGCCGAGCACTCGGGGCAGAAGCTCGAGTACGTGGACAGCGCCAACGGCGAGCGTTACGTCCCCCACGTGATCGAGCCGGCTGCCGGGGCCGACCGGGCGATGCTCGCCTTTCTCGTCGACGCCTACGACGAGGACGAGATCGGCGGCGAGGCGCGGACCGTGCTGCGCCTGCACCCCCAGCTGGCGCCGGTCAAGGTCGCGGTGCTGCCGCTGGTTCGGAAGGACGGGCAGCCCGAGCTGGCCCAGGAGGTCTACCGCGAGCTGCGTGAGCTGATGCAGGCCGAGTACGACGAGGGCGGCGCGATCGGGCGGCGCTACCGCCGTCAGGACGAGATCGGCACGCCCTGGGCGGTGACGATCGACCACCAGTCACTCGAGGACCGCACCGTCACCCTGCGCGATCGCGACAGCCTCGGCCAGGACCGGATCGCGGTCTCTGATCTCGTCGGTGAGCTCGAGCACCGCCTGCGGGCGCCGTGGCGCTCGCCCAAGACCTGATCGCCCAAGACCTGAGTCAGTAGGTGAGGCTCAGCGGGGCCGAGGCGCCGGCCAGCGTGCCGCCGCCGGCGGCCGTGCGGGCGATCAGGACGTAGCGGCGCCCCCGGGGCACGCCCAGGGCCGGGCGGGCCGAGAAGATGCCCCGGTGAACCACGATCCGCTGACTGGCGCGCAGCCGGCGGTGTGGGCCGGCCTGTTCGTAGACGTCGAGAATCAGCCGAGGCTTGGGGGGTGCGACCGTGCCGGTGACCCGCGGCGGCGAGCCCGCGACCAGGCTCAGGGTCAGTAGCGGCGCCACGCCGACGGCGATCACGCCCGAGACCGCCGCGGGCGCCTCGGCGTGCAAGGCGCGCACCAGCACATCCCGGCTCACCGTCACGGTCGCGCTCCAGGTGCCGTCGGCCGCGGTCAGCGCGGTGGCGATCGTGGTGGCCGAGTCGGCGGCCAGCGCGTGGATCTCGACCGAGGCGCCGGCCAACGGAGCGTGGGTGTCCAGTCTCGCCAGGCGGCCGGTCAGGGCCACAGTGGCCCCGGGCGCGACGGTCAGCGTGGGCGTGGCGATCGTCAGCCGCGCGGGCGTTGTGGCCAGCGCCGCGACCTGCCGGCGTACGGCCGGGAGCCGGTGATAGAAGGCGTCGCCGGGACAGTCGGTCTGGTCACCGTCGCGATGGCCGGCCACCCGCGGCAGGAGCACACGTGCCCCGGGCCGGTACGGCGTGTAGACCGCGCCGAGCGGATCGACCTGCACGCGAACCCGGCCGCGGGCCGGGACGCCGTGCAAGGCCAGCTTCCAGGCCAGGAGCTGCTCGAGGGCGGCCAGGGCGCGCGGCGGCGGAACCGAGGAGATGAAGGTGCCGAGCACGGCCACGCCGGTCGATTCGAGGTTGTAGCCCCCGGCGTGGGCACCGATCACGGGAGCGTCGATACCGCCCGCCCGGCCCTCCCAGATGCGGCCGAAGGCATCGATGAGAAAGTTGTAGGCGATGTCAAAGAAACCGCGCACATAGCGGTGATAGTCGAAGATGGCCAGCAGCATCGGGGCGACCTGAGTCGCCGAGTAGCCGTTGGGGTTCTCGGTGTGGTGGACGAAGGCGAGCCGGACCGAGCCGTACCGGGCGGAGCCGGCGGACGGCGCCTGACCTCGGGCCCAGGCGGCGCGAGCGATGATCGGGGGCTGACCGGGACCGGCAGGAAGCACGGGTTGGGCGAGGGGCAGGGCGGCGGCGGCCGCCGCCGAGGGTCGCGCTGAGCGGTGAGCAGGTGAGGACGCGGGTGTAACGACGAAATGGACCCGCACGCCGCTGACGCCCGGCGCGGCGCGGAGCTGGACCTGATCGGCGGCGTCGACCCAGATCGGCTCGCCAAAGCTTTTCGCTGCGCCAGTCGAGCCCGGGCCGGGCCCACTGTCGTGCCCGGTTACCGAGGCCAGTGCCCAAGGCCCCCAGGGGGCGCCGAGCCGGCGGGTGCGCAGCTCGATCCGGGCCGTTGGCGGTCCCGACCACTGCACGCCGGCGAGCGCGAAGGGGCGAGCTGCGGTGAGCACGATTGACACGCCGTCAACCCTCCCCACCCAGTGGCTGAAGACGCGGGATCGCTGCAGCCCCGCGGCCAGGCCGGCCGCCGGCGAGAGCAGGGTGCCCGCTCCGGCCAGGGCAGCGCCGCCGAGTGCCGCCCGCCTGGTGAAGCGAGGCGGGGGGCCGCTCACCGCCGTCGGAACCGAACGAGCGGCGGACGCCCGGAGCGACGGCGGTCGACCAGGGCGATCACCCCCCAGACGACGAGCAGGATCAGCACCAGGATCGCGTCGATCGCGGTGCCGGGACTGACGATCAGGACGATCGCGGCGATCACCACGGCGATCGCGATGTCGGCTCTCATCGGCGTCCAGCTCACAGCGGCAGTCTCCGGAAGACGGCGCGGGGCAGATGGCGCAGGACGGCGAACAGCCAGCGCAGCTGACCCGGCACCCAGACGGTATGGGCGCGGGTGGCCAGCGCCCGGACGGTGGCCTCGGCGACAGCCTCGGCGGTGGTCGAGAACGGCGCCGGCTTGAGGCCCTCGGTCATGCGCGTGGTGACGAAGCCCGGCCGTACGGTGAGCACCCGTACACCGGTGCCGGCGGTCGAGTCGGCCAACCCCTGGGCGAGCGAGTCGAGTCCCGCCTTGGCTGCGCCGTAGATCGCGTGACTGGCCCGCGGGCGTTCGGCGGCGACGCTCGAGAGCACGATCAGGGTGCCGTGTCCCTGGGCGCGCAGACGGCGCAGACAACCGAGCAGCAGCGAGCCGGCACCGACGAAGTTGACCCGCAGAACCTCGAGCGCCTCATCGGGATCAGCGTCGAGCCCGGCCTGGGCACCCAACACGCCGACGGCGACGATGACCGTGTCGACCCCTCCGGGAAAGGCGAAGGCCGCGTCGAGGGCGCGGGCGTGGGCGGCCACGTCGTCGGCATCGGCGATCTCGATCTCAGCGGCGGTGATGCCCGCCGGCTGAAGGCCGGCCGCCGCGGCTTCGAGACGTCCCCGGTCGCGCCCGATCAGGACGGGTCCGACGGGAGCGTCGACCGCCAAACGCCGGACGATGGCCAGGCCGATCTCGGATGTCCCGCCCACCAGCAGGACACGCTGGGCGCCGAGCGCGCTCACCGCTCGCCCTCCACGAGGCCGGTCCGCACAGACAGGTCCGAGCGCCAAACACGCTCGGGATCGATGCGGTCGCGCACAGCCCGCCATTCATTGAGGCGGGGATACATGGCGGCGAGCAGATCGGGGGCCAGACGGCTGTCCTTGCTGAAGTAGACCCGGCCGCCGGCGGCCGCTAAGAGTTCGTCAAAGCCGCGCAGGAGCGGCTCGAGCCCGGGCGCGGAGCGCGGCATGTCCAGGGTCAGTGTCCAGCCCTCGAGCGGGAAGGAAAGCGGAGCCGAGCTCTCCGGGCCGAAGTCCTTGAGCACGGCGAGGTAGCACGGCGCCGGCGAGCGGCGCAGGCGATAGAGGACCTTTTCGAGCACGGCTTCCTGACCGCGGGGAAGGACAAGCTGGTACTGCAGGAAGCCGGCGGGACCGTAGAGGCGGGGCCAGGCGTTGAGCACGTCGAGCGGGAACATGTGGGCGCCGAAGCGCTCGATGTGGCCGACCGTGCGGCGGGGGGCGAGCCGGAAGCGCAGCTCGTTGTGGGCGCGGACGGCGTTCGTGCGCAGCAGACCGCCCGGCCAGCGCGTTGGCAGGGTGAGGTGTGCGCCGACGGTGACCTGCGAAGCGGCGTCGGCAGTCGGTTCCGCGTCGATCAGGTGATCGGCCCGTGTGACCACCCCCCGGACGGGGTGGCGACTGAGCAGGTCAAGCCAGGCCACGCGATGGGGACCGCCGGGTGCCTCGAGCGCGGTCAGGGCCTCGTCGAGGCTCGAGACCCGCTCGATGTCCACCGAGAGCAAAGGGCTGGTCAGCGGGCGGAGCTTGATCTGCGCCCAGAGGATGACCCCGGTGAGCCCCATCCCCCCGATCGTCGCCTCGAGCAACTCACGATCTGATTGGGGGGTGAGCTCACGCACGTCACCGGCGGCGGTGAGCAGCCCGAGCGCTTCGACATGGGCGCCGAAGGTCCCCACGGCGCCGTGATTCTTGCCATGGATATCGCTGGCGATGGCGCCGCCGACCGAGACGTGCTGGGTGCCCGGCACGGTCGGCAGGGTCCAGCCCGCCGGGGCCAGCGCGGCGAGCAGCTGCCCGAGCGTCACGCCGGCCTGGGCGGTCACGGTCCCGCGGTCGCGATCGAGTTCGAAGGCCCGCAGGGCGGTGGTCTCGAGCACCAGTCCGTTGGTCAGCTGGGCGGCGTCACCGTAGCTGCGCCCCATCCCGCGGGCGATGGCGCCCTCACCGAGGTGCGCGGCGAGCGAGCCCGATCCCGCGGCCAGCGCGTCGAGGAGAGCGTCGGGGTTCTCGGGCCGCGCGAGCGTGACCGTCGCGCGCGGCCCGCCGCCCCAGCCGGAAATGGCCCCCGGCCCGCACCGCAGCTCGCCCGGGGTCGACGGCGCCCGCTCGGCGGCCAGCTCAGCTCGCGGCATGGACACTCAGCGCGAACAACAGCAGCCAGGCGCCCCCACCGACGACTAGCACGCGGTCAGAGAGGAGCATCTCCTCGGGGGCCTCGCCGCCTCCGCGGCGGATGAGCGCGCCGTAGCGAAGCAGGCAGATCGTGAACGGAACGACCGTGAACAGGCGCCAGGGGAAGCCGTCGATGTCCTGAAACGCCCACACGGCGTAGGCAAAGAGTGCGCATCCGGCGCTCCCGCCCAGCAGCAGGCGCAGCCCCCCCTGGCTGTAATAACGCATGACCCGCCGGCCGTGGGTCTCGGGCGCCGCCTCGGGATGAGAGGTGCGCAGTAACTCGGCGTGGCGCTTGCCGGCGGCGATGAACAGGGCCGCCGCGGTCACCACGAGCACGAACCACCGCGACAGGGTGACAGGCGCAGCCACGCCCCCGGCCAACGCCCGGAGCATGAAGCCGCCGGCCACGACGACGATGTCGACCAGCGCCACGTGACGCCAGAGCAGCGTGTAGCTGAGGGTCAGGGCAACGTAGCCGAGCCCGACCACGCCGAGCAGCGGGCGGACGGCGAAGCACAGGGCGAGACCGGCAAGCAGCCAGGTCACCCCCAGCGCGAGCGCCTGGCGACGCGGGAGCTCCCCGGCGGCGACGGGCCGGAAGCGCTTGCGGGGGTGGAGGCGATCCTCGGCCGCGTCGCGGCAGTCGTTAAGCGAGTAGATGCCGGCGGAGATCAGACAGAAGGCGACGAAGGCCAGACCGACGCGCGCGGGCACGCCGCTGGTGCCCAGCGCTCCGGCCGCACCGGCGGCGGCGATGACGAGCAGGTTCTTGATCCACTGGCGCGGCCGGGCGGTGACCAGGATCGCGAGCATCCGGCCACGACGCGGACGGACGTCACCACCGCGGTCGTGGGAGCGCCGACGCGCCGCGTCGCGCTCGGCGGCGCCACGCTCATGACCGGAG
>JBOGYN010000295.1:0-5780 GCA_050696855.1 Solirubrobacteraceae bacterium
GGTCCATACTATACTTTATGAAGTTTGTCCACGTTCTGGCGTCTGATCGGTTTCCTGCGTCCCTACCGCCGGGGCGTGATCGTGTCGTTCCTGCTCGCCTTCGGTTCGCTCGGCGCCACGGTCCTGATCCCATACCTGACCGGGTTGGCCATCAACGCGATCCGCGCTCACCATCACCACTCGCTGACGCTGCTGGCGGTGGCGATCACCGCCGCCGGGCTCGTCCGTCTCGTGCTCAGCGTCTTCCGGCGGCTGGTCGCCGGACGGGTTTCCCTCGGCGTCGAACTGGATCTGCGCAACAGTCTCTACGGGCACCTGCAGCGACTCGAGCTTTCGTTCTTCGATCGTCAGCAGACCGGTCAGCTGATGTCGCGGGCGACCGTCGACCTGCAGTCGGTGCGCTTCTTCCTCGGCTACGGCCTGATCTTCATCGCCCAGTCGCTGGTCACGATCCTGCTCGCCGGCGTGGCGATGTTCCTGCTTCAGCCGGGCCTGGCCGCGATCTCGCTGGCGCCGGTGCCGTTCGTGGTCCTGATCGCCAACCGGTACGGCCACAAGTCCCGGCCGGCCATGCAAGAGGCCCAGCAGCGCATCGCCGAGCTCACCGCCGACGTTGAGGAGAACGTCTCGGGCGTCCGGGTGGTGAAGGCGTTCGCGCAGGAGAATCGCCAGCTCGACCGCTTTGGCCACACCGTCCAGCGGGTGTTCGAACAGCAGGTGCTCGCCACCCGCATCCAGGCCTTCTATGGCCCCATGATCAGCTTCCTGCCCAACCTCGGGCTGGCCGCGATCCTGCTCTTCGGCGGTCGCGAGGTCATCAACGGCACGCTCTCGGTCGGCGCCTTCACCGCGTTCTACGCCTACCTGCTGATGCTGATCTCCCCCATGCGCACGCTCGGGTACATGCTCGGGGCGGCCCAGCGCTCGACCGCCTCGGGGGCCCGCATCTTCCAGATCCTGGACCGCGAGCCCGAGATCGTGTCTCCGTCCAACGCGCCGGCGCTGCCGGCCGGGGGCGGCCGGGTCACCCTGCGCGACACGGGCTTGACCTTTGAGGGCTCGAGCCGCCCGGCCCTGCGCGACGTCAGCCTCGAGATCCCGGCCGGCCAGACGGTGGCCCTGGTCGGGGCGATGGGCTCGGGCAAGTCCGCGCTCGTCCAGCTGCTGCCGCGTCTCTATGACGTCACCACCGGCGCGGTCGAGATCGACGGCGCCGACGTGCGGTCGGTCGAGCTGGCGAGCCTGCGCAACGCGATCGCGATCATCAACGACGACCCCTTCCTGTTCTCAGCCACCGTGCACGAGAACATCGCCTACGCCCGCGCCGAGGCCACCCGTGAGGAGGTACAGCGCGCCGCCCAGGCCGCCCAGGCGGCGGACTTCATCGAGCGGCTGCCCGACGGCTACGACACCCGCATCGGCGAGCGTGGCTTCACGCTCTCGGGCGGTCAGCGCCAGCGGATCGCGATCGCTCGCGCGATCCTCGCCGACCCGCGGATCCTGATCCTCGACGACGCCACTTCGTCGGTCGACGCGTCGACCGAGCAGGAGATCAAGGCCGGCCTGCGCGAGGTCCTGTCGGGTCGCACCACATTCGTGATCGCCCACCGGCTCTCGACGATCGCACTGGCCGACCGGATCGTGGTCCTCGAGGCGGGTCAAATCGTCGCCGACGGCTCGCACGCCGAGCTGCTGCAGAGCTCGGACCTGTACCGCGAGATCGTGGAGAAAGGCATGCCCGACCAGGTGTTCCTCAACCGTAAGCCGGAGGAGGCGGTCGGACTATGAGCGCCTCCAGGGGGCTCGAGCTGCGCCGGCGCCTGCGCGAGACCGGCGGCCGCGGACGCAAGCTGCGGGGGCTGGCCGAGCTGCTGGCCCCCTACCGGTGGCGCGTCTTCGGCATGTTCGTGGCCCTCGTGCTGGCGACTGTCAGTGCCCTGGCCCCGGCCCCGCTGGCCAAGATCGCCATCGACGATGGCATCCGCCACCACGACGTGGGGACCCTGGATCTCGTGGTGGTCGCCTTCCTGATTTCAGCGATCGTCTACGGCGTGGCCACCTATGCCCAGACCTACCTGGTCGGCTGGGTCGGTCAGCGCGCCCTCCAGGATCTGCGGGTCAAGCTGTTCAAGCACCTGCAATCGCTGTCGATCGGCTTTTACTCGCGCAATCGCGCGGGCGTGGTGATCTCGCGCATGACCAACGACGTTGAGGCGCTGGACCAGCTCGTCGAGGACGGCCTGGCCACGCTGATCCAGTCGAGCCTGACCCTGATCGGCGTGGTCGTGATCCTGCTCGTCCTCGACTTCCACCTGGCTCTTTTGACCTTTATCGCCCTGCCGATACTAGCTGTAGGCGCGCTGCTCTTCCGGATCGCTTCGGCCGACGCCTACCGGCTCACGCGAGAGAAGATCGCCTCGATCACCGGCTATCTCCAGGAGAGCCTGTCCGGAATCCGCGTCGTCCGCGCCTTCGGTCAGGAGCGCCAGCACATCCGGGAGTTTCGCCGCCTCAACGACGACAACCGCAACGCCAACATGACCACCGTCAACCTCAACGCCGCCTACTTCCCGGCGGTGGAGCTGCTATCGGCTCTGGTCACGGTCGAGATCCTGGTGATCGGCGGGGTCGAGGTCATCAACGGCCACACCTCCACGGGCGTCGTGTTCGGCTTCATCGCCGCGCTCAACAACTTCTTTGATCCGATCCAGCAGCTCTCCCAGCTGTACACGACTTATCAGTCGGGCATGGCCGCGCTGGACAAGATCTTCGGCCTGCTCGCCGAGCAGCCCGACATCGTCGACGCGCCGGACGCGATCGAGCTACCCCGGATCAGGGGCGGACTGCGCTTTGCCGGCGTCTCCTTCCGCTATGGGGACGGGGACGGTCCGTGGGCGCTGCGCGGCATCGACCTCGCGGTCGCACCCGGAGAGACGGTCGCCCTGGTCGGCGAGACCGGGGCCGGAAAGTCGACCTTCGCCAAGCTCGTGGCCCGCTTCTATGAACCGACCGAGGGTTCGATCCTGGTGGATGGGCACGACCTGCGCTCCGTCACCGCGGCCTCGCTGCGCTCACAGATGGGGATGGTCCCCCAGGAGGGCTTTCTGTTCAGCGGGACCGTGCGCGAGAACATCGCCTTCGGCCGGCCCGGCGCCAGCGACGCCGAGATCCGCGACGGCGCCCGTGCGGTGGGGGCCGATGACTTCATCATGGCCCTCGAGCACGGCTACGACACCCAGGTCGGCGAGCGCGGGGTGCAGCTCTCGGCCGGCCAGCGCCAGCTGGTGGCCTTCGCCCGCGCCCTGGTCGCCGATCCGCGCATCCTGGTGCTCGACGAGGCGACTTCAAACGTTGACGTGCACACCGAGAGCCTGATCGAGGAGGGCCTGCGCCGACTGGTCGCCAACCGGACCTCGATCGTCATCGCTCACCGGCTGTCGACGATCCGTCACGCCTCGCGAATCCTGGTCATGGAGCACGGGCAGATCGTCGAGGCCGGCACCCACGACGAGCTGCTGGCCGCCGAGGGCCGCTACTGGCGGCTGTACCGCGACTGGGCCGAGCAGGCGGCGGCGTGAGCGCGGGCCGAGCCGGCGGCGAGAGGCCGGTCACCGTCACCGGCCTCTCCCTGGCCCCGGTCAAGGCGATGCGGGTGGTGGCCGTGGACGAGATCGAGCTGGGGCCACTGGGGGCCCGCGGCAACCGTGCCTTCTGCGTGATCGACGAGCGCGGCCGGATGGTCAACGGCAAGACCGTCGCGAGCCTGCAGACGGTGCTGGCCGAATACGACGCCGAGGCCGGAGAGCTCGGCCTCGTCTTTCCCGACGGCACCGAGACCCGCGCGGCGCTGGGGTACGGGGAGACATTGCCGATCCGCTTCTTCGGCCATGAGTCCAACGCCCGCGAGCTGCGCGGGCCCTGGAGCGAGGCGCTGTCGGCGCGGCTTGGCCGCGCGCTTCGTCTCGTCCAGCCTGAGATCGGCGTTGATCGAGGCCGCAAAGGCGCGGCCTCGCTGATCTCACTCGGGTCGCTGCGGCGCCTGGCCCATGAGGCCGGCGAGGACGCGGTCGATCCCCGGCGCTTTCGCATGCTGATCGAGATCGACGGGGTGGAACCCAACGCCGAGGACGGCTGGGTCGGGCACCGCGTGCGGGTCGGCGACGCGCTGCTGGCCATGCACGGTCATGTCGGACGGTGCCTGATCACCAGCCGCGACCCCGTGAGCGGCCAGGTCACGCTGCCCACGCTTGAGCTCCTGGGCGGCTACCGGCGGGAGGTGCCAAGCACCGAGCCGCTGCCCTTCGGGATCCACGGCGAGGTGCTCGAGCCGGGCACCGTTCGCGTCGGCGACGCGGTCGCCCTCCTGGACGGATAGCGTCCCGGCCCATGGATCCGCCTCAGCACGTCCGACTTGCATCCCCGGCATGACCCCCGAGGAGCGCGTCCGGATCGAGATCGCCGATCACGTCGCGACCGTCACCCTGACCCGCGCCGACAAGCACAACGCCCTGGACGTCGCGATGTTCGAGGGCATCCTGGCCGCGTCTGAGCGGCTGCGCTCCGAGCCTGGCATCCGCGCGGTGGTCCTGCAGGGCGACGGACCGAGCTTCTGTTCGGGTCTGGACGTGATGAGCATCATGGCCTCGGGCAATGGCACCGACGCCCTGCTCGAGCCGCTGCGCGGTGAGGTGCCCAACTGGTTTCAGCGCGCCGCCTACGACTGGCTGCTTGTGGCCGTGCCGGTGATCGCCGCCCTGCACGGCAACTGCCTCGGCGGCGGCCTCCAGATCGCGCTGGCCGCGGACATCCGGATCGCGCACCCTGAGACCAAGCTCTCGGTGATGGAGATCAAGTGGGGCCTGATCCCCGACATGGCGATCACCCGCACGCTGCCCCGCCTGGTCTCACTCGACGTGGCCAAGGAGCTCACCTACACCGGCCGGGTGTTCTCCGGTACGGAGGCGGCCGAGCTCGGCGTGGTGACGCGGATCAGCGATGATCCGCTCGCCGCCGCCCGCGCGCTGGCCGCCGAGATCGCCGCCCAGTCACCCGACGCCGTGCGGGGCGCCAAACGCCTCTACGACACCGCCTGGCACGGTGCCACCCAGCAGACATTGGCGCTCGAGGCCGAGTTGCAGCTGGGCCTGATCGGCTCGCCGAACCAGCTCGCCGCCGTGACCGCCGGCCTCACCAAGGAGCCCGCGGAGTTCGTGGATCCGTAGCCGCCGTTGGCTATCCTGTCTCTCTCGGTGCGGGGTCGTCTAATGGCAAGACGCCAGCCTCTGGAGCTGGTTATCAAGGTTCGAGTCCTTGCCCCGCAGTATCCCGCCGTATCCGCCGTATCCGCCGTCTAGAACGTTTCTAGATCCGTCGACAGATCGGCCAGCTCGCCCTCGCGTCCGCCGATCTCTTCGCCCGATGCGATCAGGCGACGGGCGAGCTGGAGGTCCTCGGGGCGCCCCACGGTGAGCGCGCCGGCCAGCCGTCCGCTGTGGAGGTAGAAGACGGTGAACTTGCCGTCGTCGAGCGTCCCCCGGATGACCTCGCGGTCCCACTCGTAGGCGGGCCCGAGGTACTCGATCGCCGCCCAGTCACTGAGATCGGAGAAGAAATAGGGCACGACGTCGTAGTCGTGCCCTTGGCCTAGCATGCTCCGGGCCACCGCCTTGCCTTGGGTGAAGGCCACGTCCCAGTGTTCGACGCGGATCCGGCGGCCGCCGTGGAGGACGCTCTCGTATTCGGCCACGTCGCCGGCGGCGTAGACGCCCGCAGTGAAGGTC
>JBOGYN010000296.1:0-6137 GCA_050696855.1 Solirubrobacteraceae bacterium
TTGACCGCCCAGATGTCGTGGTTGGTGCCGAGCAGGATGTTGTCGACCGCGCGCATGGCGGTCAGCATCGAGTGGTCGGAGTTGTTGTAGCGGTGGAGACCGTTGCGGCCGACCTGAGTCAGGTTGGAGATCTCTGCGAGCCAGCCGCGGATCGCCGTCACGCGCTCGCCGTAGAGCTCGTCATAGATCGGATAGGCCTTGTGCACGCGCTCGACGAAGCCGAACTTGACGCGGCTGGCCTGGCCGAGATGCAGCGTCTCGATCTCCTGGCTCGCCATCGCGACCAGATCGTCGTCCTCCATGTTCCAGAGGTCATCGCCCTCGAAGCAGAAGTACTCCATCCCGATCGAGGAGGCGTCGACGCCCTCGGGCACCATCCACGGGCTCCAGGACTTGAAGTTCTGGATCCGCAGCACGCGCACGCCGGGCTGGTGGATGTAGATCCAGTTGTCCGGGAAGGGATCCTCGCCGTCGATCACCAGCAGCACCGTCAGGAACTCGCGGTAGCGCAGCCCCCGGGCCGCGTCGCGGACGTCGAGGGGCGCGTCCGGCTGAGAAATCCCGACGGTGGTCCGCAGCGGCAGCGAGGAGATGACATGCGACGGGTACAGGGTCTCACCACCAGCGATCACCTCGGTCACGCGTCCGCCGTCGAGAACCAGCTTCGTCACCGGTGCGTTGAGACGCACCTCGCCACCCTGCTCGCGAATGTCGGCGGTCATCTGCTCCCACATCTGACCCGGCCCGTAACGGGGATAGTTGAACTCGGAGATCAGGGACTTGATCTTGTTGCCCTCGTTGCCGAAGAAGGCGGCCTTGGCGGCGCTGAAGAAGGACAGCCCCTTGATCCGTTGGGCGGCCCACTCGGCGCGGATCTCATCCGCGGACACGCCCCACAGCTTCTCGGTGTAGGTCTTGAAGAAGTGCTGGTAGAGGCGCTTGCCGAAGCGGTTGGAGACCCACTGCTCGAAGGTATCCTCGCGCCCCTTGGGCTTGATCGCGGCCCACATATACGAGATCAGGCACCGAGTGAGCTCCACCGGGCCGAGCTTCTTGATTACGTCGACGCCCTGCAGCGGGTACTCGAGGAACTTGTCGTTCCAGTAGATCCGGCTCCGGCGCGGCCGCTTGAGGAACTCCTCCTTCATGATCTCGTGCCAGAGGTCGTCGACCTCTTGGACCTTGGTGAAGAAGCGGTGGCCGCCGAGGTCGAAGCGGTAACCGTCGCGGACCTGGGTGCGGGCGATGCCGCCCACCTGGTCGGAGGCCTCGAGCACGATCACCGGCTTGCCCTGCTTGGCGAGCTGGTAGCCAGCGGTCAGACCCGCTGGGCCGGCGCCCAGCACGAGCACCGGGTGCTCGGGCGTGATCTCGGCGGGGGCGGCTGGGGGCGGAGGGGTCACTAGTGGCGTCCTTAGGATTTTCGGTAGAGAAGCGCGCTGTCGGCTACGCAGCAGGCCCCTCGGTAGTTGTGCGGAGCCCAGGCGACTGCTTTGAGGTTTGGATCGGAGGCGAGGAGCGCCCCCCACTGTGCCGAGCGTCTCCGGACGAGCTCAGTCCACGGGGCCTGCCAGTTCTGTGCTCCCTCGGTAAGCGGTCGCACAAAGAGGACCTGCTGATTGCGCTTGAGGGTAGCAATGAGACGGTCCAGCGTCGTGCGGGGGTCGGCGTGTTGCAGGCGCGACAGCGCGTTGACCCAGTTCATCGACTGGGGATCCGGGGCCGGGCCCGAGGTATCGGCGAAGCGCAGCCCGGCGGGGAGGTAGTACCACGAGAGCGGCACCGACTCGGGCTGGCCCACGACCACGAGGTCACCGCGGTGCAGCATCGGGCCGACCTCGCCGGCGATATCGCGCATATCGCTCTTGTAGTGGGGCGTGAACTTCGACGGGTTGGCCCAGAAAACGACCACCAGGGCGAGTGCGATCAGGCCCACGCCCTTGGCCCGCGACATTCCCAGTGCCGCCAGCAGCAGCAGCGAGCCGAGGATGGGGGCGAAGTAGCGGTAGGCCCAGGCGGGCGAGAACTGCGACACGATCCAGCCGAAGGCCAGGGTCCCCACCGGGATCAGGATCAACGTCCACATCGTCAGTGACTCCCGGCTGCGCCAGCGACTGCGGGAGAACAACAAGGCCAGCCCGAGCACGGTGGCCAGGACGAGCGCGATCGTGGCCCGGTCCCCGCCCATGAGGTTGCGCGAGATCTGGACCGGGGCTCCGAAGTTGGGTGCGTTGTCCCACGGCGAGCCGGTGTGCGAGGCCTGGTAGAGCAGGGTCGGCAGCCACGGCAGGTAGAGCACGGCGGCGGCGCCGAAGGCGAGCAGACCGTCGCGCCACAGAGCCCGCGGCTCGTCGCTGGCCGCCACGACGAACAAAAAGGCGACCCCGGCGCCGATGCCATAGAAGATTCCCCACGCGTGCGTGTAGAGCATCAGGCTCTGCGCGATCGCGAACAGGATCAGATACCGCCGCCGCCGGTAGACGAAGCCGTGGATCAGGCCGGCCGTGGCCAGGAGCCCGAGCAGCGCCATCAGCGAGTACATCCGGGTCTCCTGGCTGTACGCGGTGAGAAACGGGTTCAGCGCGAACAGGACCAGGGCGACGAAGGCCGGCCAGCGGCCGAACAGGCTCCAGGCCACCCAGGCGCCGACCGGGATCGTGAGCAGCCCGAACAGCAGGGACATGGCGTGCGTAGCGGCCTCGCTGTTTCCGAACACGTTCATCCAGACGTGGAGCATCAGGTAATAGAGCGGTGGCGAGCCGTCGTGGCGCAGGACGGTGGGGATCGAGGCCAGCGAATGGGTGGAGATCCCCACCGACAGCCCCTCGTCGATCCAGAACTCGCCGCTCATGTAGCGCGTGCGCAGGAAGGCCGAGACGGCCATCGCCAGCACCAGCGCGCCCCCCGCCAGCACCCACAGGGGGATCCGCCCCACGCGATCGGGGATCCGCAGGTCAGAGCTGGTCTGATCCTCGCGGGACGCGGGATCGGGCAGCGTTGGCGCGGGCGCGCTGACGGCAGCCATCCAGACGCTCGCGCTCGGCATCACGCGCGGCAGTGGGTGAAGAGTCGGAACGGACCACTGTGGCCCGCGTAGACGTACTTGACCGATGACCACGTATGGACGATCGGCAGCAGGGCATGACCGCGCTGCGAGCGAGTCTGCAGGATCACGTTCGGTGGGGGACCAGGATTGTTCCCCGGTGGGGAGGACTGCACCGAGAGCGTGTGGACACCGAGTGTCCACGCCACCATCGGGACCTGGAAGCCCTCGGTCATCACCGTCCCGCAGCGCAGCAGCTTGGCGGGTCCGCCATAGCCGGCGACCACGCGACCGGCCCCGGCTCGGAGCCGGGCCTGGTAATTGAGCGACCCGTGGGTCTTCCCAAGGTCGATCAGGTTGGGGCCGATGAAGTCTGGGAGCATCACGAAGGCCAGCGCCGCGAGCGCCACGACTGCCGCGGCGAGCGGGCTCCCGACCGCGCCGCCCGTCCCGGCCTTACGGCGGCGCACCCGGCCTGCGATCAGGCTGATGATCTCGGCCGTCGCCCAGCCCCACCCGACCGCTCCGCAGACGTCGATCAGGGCCGAGCCGATCACCAGGTAGCGGTTGTTGCCCGAGAAGCCGGCCTGGGTCATGATCGCGATCACGACGAACCAGGCCAGCCCGAGCACGCCGGCGGTCGCCGCCGCGAGCTGGGCCCGCGCCGGGAGTGTCCGCGTGGCGCCGATCCCGCCCCGCCGCCAACGCCGCCAGAGCAGGAACGAGACGACGCCGGCCAGGACGACTCCGGCGGCCTTGATCCGCAGCAGCACGGTCGGCCAGGCGTGATCGACCATCTCGGTGCAGAACGGACACTTGGCGAAGGCCGGGCTGTTGGAACGTGGATGTTGGGCGCGCGAGGCCCCACGCAGGAAGTGCCCCGACCCCCAGTACTCGGGCAGGAACCACAGGATCGGGATGAGTACGAAGAGCGCCAGGACGAGCCGCCGCGCGCCGGGGTCCTTCCACCACAGATAGACGCCGTAGGGACCCCAGAACAGCCAGATCTCGGGCCGGTCCAGGGCGGCCAGAAACCCGATCGCAAACGCCTGCCGCTGGTGGCCGTCGAGGTGGCGTTCAATCGCGATCAGAATCGCCGCCGCGGCCAGGCCCTCGGAATAGCCCAGCGCGTTGTCAGAGATGAAGCCGCCCGTGAAGGTGAGGCCGACCATGGCCACCCCAGCCGCGAGCAGGCCGGGGCCCACGGCCGCGAGGCCGCCCTCGGCCGGAGCCGCAGCGGTGAAGAAGTGCGTGCCGATCTGGCGGGTGAACCGCATCGCCAGGCGGCCGACCATGACTACCGAGGCAAAGGCCCCGGCGCGGGCCACCACGAGCCACAGGTCGGGCTCGGCGTGGCCGAAGGGGGCGAACAGGGTCGTGAAGATCATCGGCAGCGGCTTCCACGAGGGGCCGCCGGTGGTCTGCAGGTTGATGTGAACGATTTCCCTGCCCCCGACACTCCAGGCCCAGGGGTCATAGCTCGGCGTCGAGGGAATCAGGAGCGAGAGCGCACCGACGATCAGTCCGACCCCGATCAGCCCCAGATAGAAGCGGGCCGGGGTCATGTCCCAGCGCCCGATGGCCACGCGGCGCGCGGGGGCGCGGGCGGGTGGGGCGCTCGGCGCCGGGATGTCAGTCGTCGAGGCGGAGAGCAGGTTGGCGAGCGGTCGTCGGGACACGGTCTTCAGGGGTGTCGAGCCAACGGCTCGGCTGGAGTTCAGAAATCGTTAGCGCCCGGTGCGTGCAGGCGCGACGAGCGCCGACGGCGTCGAGCGCGCGCCGGGCAGGTGTCGCGCGCGAATTGTAGAAGGCTTGCCCGGCTCGGACCCGCGCTCGGGATCAGGCCAGCCCCAGCGTGTGCTTCAGGGCCAGGATCCGCCGGTAGGAAGCGGCGGCTGACGCAGCGGCGATCCGTCCCCCCCGCAGTGCCGTCTGCAGCGTCGCGAGTTCGCCCGGAGCCGAGTCGGTGTAGAGGAGGATGTCAGCCCCCGCCTGGGCCGCGAGCAGGCCCGCGGTGCGCTCGTCGTGGCCGGTCGGAGTGCCGAGGGCATCGGTGATCGTCACACCCCGGAAGCCAAGCTGTCCGCGCAGCAGCTTCTGGGCGATCGGAGCCGAGAGGGCCGCGGACGAACCGGTTGGGTCATAGGCTGGGAAGCCGGCGGTCGAGAGCATGACCGCGTCCAGGCCACTCGCGATCATGCGCTGATACGGAGTCAGAGCAGCGCTGCGCTGGGCGGCGCTGGGCGAAAGCTCCTGGCGTTTGAAGTCGGTATCGGTCGCAGCCGAGCCCAGCCCCGGGAAGTGCTTGGCGGTCGCCGCGACGCCGCCCGACTGGAGGCCGAGCGCAAACGCGGTGGCGAAGTCGGCGACCCGGCGGGCGTGAAACGAGAAAGCGCGTCCCTGCCGCCAGATGAACGCGCCGCCGAACGTGGGCACGTCGGCCACCGGCGCCAGATCCATGTTGATCCCCCAGCGGCGCAGGTAGTGAGCGGTGGCCGCTCCCTGCTGGCGAGCGACACCGGGCTTGCCGGTGGCCGCGATCTGGGGCGGCGCGAGGTTCGGCGGCCCGGCGGGCAACCGCTTGACCTGTCCGCCCTCCTGATCGACCGAGATCAGCAGCCGCGGATTGCCGCCCGCGCGCGCGGCCCGTTGCAGAGCGCCGGTCAGCGCCAGCGTCTGCCCGCGCGAGACGAGGTTGGAGGCGAACAGGATGATGGACCCCACGTGGCCGGCGCGGACGGCGTCCAGCAGGGCACGCGAGGGGCTGGTGCCGGATAGCCCAACCATGATTCGCTGGCCGAGCAGCTTTCCGGGCGAGCTGGGAACCGGCGGCCCCGCTGTCCGGGCTACGGTGCTGGGTGTGGTCTTGGCCCTCGTCGTCGCCCTCGTCGCCGGCGTCGGAATCGAGCGGCGCCCGGGCTCGTGCGGGCGCAGGGTGCCGACGCCCAAGATCCCGGCGGCGGCGAGCATCAGGGTGAGCACGATCCGGGCTACCCCGTCACCCCCTTGGCGACGCAGGCTTCGACCTGGTGGAGCAGCCCACCTGGTGCCTGGTTGGGGTAGAGCAGCGCGGCGCCGATGATCTCGGCGCTCT
>JBOGYN010000297.1:0-1599 GCA_050696855.1 Solirubrobacteraceae bacterium
GGGCTTCTTCGACGGCCTTTCCACCGGCGCGGCGCAGGCCGAGGCTGTGCGCGTCCCCCTCGCCGACGGGACGTTGTACGCGCTGCCCACCGGCGAGGACGACGCGGTGATGCCGTCCCTGCTGACGCTCTCGGATGTGCTGGGCACCGGCCACCATGCCGCCGTCGTAGCCGGCGTCAAACCGGGCGACTCCGTGGCGGTCGTCGGCGACGGCGCCGTGGGACTATGCGGCGTGATCGCGGCCAAGCGCCTGGGCGCCGAGCAGATCATCATCCTGGGCCGCCACGAGGACCGCACCTCGCTGGCGCGCGAGCTGGGCGCCACCGACGTCGTGGCCGAGCGCGGCGAGGCCGCCGTCGAGCGCGTCCGCGAGCTCACCGCCGGCTTCGGGGTGCACGGCGTGCTGGAGTGCGTCGGCACCGAGCAGGCGCTGGAGACGTCGGTCGCGATGGCCCGCCCCGGCGGCGCGGTCGGGCGTGTCGGCGTGCCGCACTACGAGGCGATCCCGCTGGCGCAGCCGATGTTCTTCAAGAACATCAAGGTCGGCGGCGGCCCGGCGCCGGTGCGCGCCTACATCGAGGAACTGCTGCCCGAAATCCTTGACGGCAGCATCCAGCCCGGGCGTGTGTTTGACCGGACCGTCGGGCTAGAGGGAGTCCCGGACGGGTACCGCGCGATGGCCGACCGAGAGTCGATCAAGGTGCTGGTGACCCCGTGAATCCCACCTACGACTTCCGGGGCCAGGTCGCGCTCGTGACCGGCGCCAGCTCCGGCATGGGGCTGGCAGCAGCACGGGCGTTCGCGCAGGCGGGCGCTGCGGTGCTACTGGCCGACGTAAACGAGCCGGCCCTTCAGTCCGCCACCGACGATCTCAGCCGCGCCGGGCACCAAGCACTGAGCGTCGCCTGCGACGTCTCGGACGAGGACCAGGTCGCCGCCACAGTCGAGCGGGCCGTCGCCGAGTTCGGCCGGTTGGATATGGCGTTCAACAACGCCGGGATCATGGTCCCGCCGACCAGCGCCGCCGAGGAACCGGCCGAGCAGTTCGACCGCGTCAGTGCGGTCAACCTGCGCGGCGTCTGGGCCTGCATGAAGCACGAGTTGCGCCAGATGCGCACGCAGGGCAGCGGCGCGATCGTCAACAACTCCTCGCTCGGCGGGCTCGTCGGATTGCCGCAGCGCGCCGCCTACCACGCCAGCAAGCACGGCGTCATCGGACTCACCAAGAGCGCAGCGCTCGAATACGCGCCGCAAGGCATCCGCATCAACGCGATCTGCCCCGGAACGATCGAGACGCCGATGGTCGCGAACATGATCGCGAGCGGTGAGCTCGACATGGCCGAGGCGATCGCCAGCCAACCGATCGCCCGGCTCGGCACGGCGGATGAGATGGCAGCCGCCGTACTGTGGCTCTGCAGTCCCGGCGCGAGCTTCGTGATCGGCGTCGCGCTCCCGCTGGATGGCGGCTACACAGCGCGCTGACAGAACCACCCGCGCAAGATCACCCGCAAGGAGACCATCACATGCAGATCACCCGCAGCAGCATCGACACCCAAGAGGGGCCGGCAGACTGGTTCACAGGCGAGGTCTACATCGACG
>JBOGYN010000298.1:0-7092 GCA_050696855.1 Solirubrobacteraceae bacterium
AGCCAGGCCGCTTCTCCTTCAACGTCAAGGGCGGCCGCTGCGAAGTCTGTCGAGGCGATGGCCAGATAAAGATTGAGATGCACTTCCTTCCGGATGTGTACGTCCCGTGCGAGCAGTGCCACGGCAAGCGCTACAACCGCGAGACGCTCGAGGTGCGCTTCAAGGGCAAGACGATCGCCGACGTGCTCGAGATGCCGATCGAGGAAGCACTCGAGTTCTTCGCCCATATTCCCAAGATCCGGCGCCGTGTGCAGGCGCTGTTCGACGTCGGCCTCGGTTACATGCGGCTCGGTCAGCCTGCCACGACGCTGTCGGGCGGGGAGGCGCAGCGCGTCAAGCTCGCGGCCGAGCTGAGCAAGGTGGCGACCGGACGCACCATGTACATCCTCGATGAGCCGACCACCGGGCTGCACTTCGCCGACATCCAACGCCTGCTCGAGGTGCTCCAGCGGCTGGTCGACGCCGGCAACTCGGTGGTGGTGATCGAGCACAACCTCGACGTGATCAAGGTCGCGGATCGCCTCATCGACCTCGGGCCCGAGGGCGGCGACGAGGGCGGCCAGCTGATCGCGGCCGGGACCCCCGAGGAGGTCGCGGCCGTGCCCGAGTCCTACACCGGCCAATTCCTGGCCGCGACGTTGCCGGTGCTCGCCAAGCGCAGGCGCCGGGCGGCAGTCAAGGGCGGGGGCAAGCCGGGGGGCAAGAACGGCGCTGGCGCACCCCAGGGCAACGGGTCGGGTTCAACCGCCCCGGGCACCCGGCCCCGCCGGGTCACCGCCGGTGCCCGCTGACCGCGCCTCCGGCTGACACCATTCCTGTCATGGCCCGTTTCCGCCTCGAGCGTCAATGAGCGCGCCGCCGCCGGCCGGCTTGGCCAGCCTGCGCTCATGGGCGCAGAAGTGGCGCTGGTATGAACGCAACACACTGCCCTGGAACCGGGCCCGCATCCACTGGGAGGCGATGCGGCGCGAGGCCTTCATCCGTTGGCCGGTGCACGGCAACCTGCTCGAGGCGTTTCGCGAGGGCCGGCTCGAGATCGGCCCCCAGACGTTGCTCGAGCCCGGGGTGTGGCTGACGGCGCCCGGCCAGGCCCGAATCCGGATCGGCTCGGGCACGTTTCTCAACCTCGGCGTGATGGTCGCGGCCGTCGAGTTGGTCGAGATCGGCGATCACTGCATGTTCGCCAACGGCTGCTTCATCACGGACGGCAACCACCGCTTTGACGATCCCGACAAGCCGGTCCCGTGGCAGGGATTTACGACCAAGGGCCCGACGCGGATCGGTGACAACGTCTGGTGCGGGGCCGGCGTGGTGGTGACCACCGGGGTCACGATCGGGGAGCGGAGCGTAATCGGCGCCAACTCGGTCGTCGTCACTGATCTTCCACCCTTCTCGATCGCCGCCGGGGCGCCCGCCAAGGTGCTGCGGACGATCCGCTACAGCGACACTAGAGGTGCAGGCGACGGATCTTGAGCGTCAGGCTGGTCGGATGCCCGCTCGCATCGCGCACGATCGTCCCCACGGTCAGGCTGTGAACCTTGCGATGGCGGGCCCGGAGAGCCAGCCGCAGGCTTTCCCGGAGTGCCCGGCGGCCGATCTTCACCGTGATCCGCGCCGAAGGGGAACGCAGCCGGATGAAGAGCAGGTCGTTCTGGACCGACAGCGAGCGGATGCGGGCGCCGCCGAGCCGGACGCCGAGGATGCGAAGGCGATGGTGCACGCGGTGACGCACGAAGTCCAGACCGGCGGGAAGCCCGATCAGGAGCGAGCGCAGCTTGGGCGCAGGGCGGCCGGCGTGGGCGGTGAAGGTGACGTTCGGACGCGCCCGCTTCAGGCCGGAGATCGAGCCGCCGGTCAGGGTGGGCCGAGAACCGCTGGTCTTGCCCCCGCCGCCTGACTTGCCGCCGGCGCCCGACCCCCCGGTGCCACCGCCACCGCCGGAGCCGCCGTTGGACGGCTCCGCCACGCAGTTGGAGATCGTGAAGGCCGCCGGGACGGTCGCCGTCTTGTCCCCGTTGGTGGTGGTCAGCGTGCTGGTCGCCGTGCCGTTGGCGGGGTTGCACGTAGTGGCAAAGGCGGCGTTGGCGCCCCCCGCCAGCGTTACGGTCAGGTCGGTGAGCGGGATGTCGGGCAGGCCGCTGAAAGTGGTGGTGTTGGTGGCCAGATCGACGTTGCCATTCAGGGTCAGGGCGAACGGGGCCGGGAAGCGGATCGTGATCGCCGGCGCGGCCAGAGAGCCGGTCAGATAGGTCTTCCCGATCAGTGACTTGGGATACAGCGGCGAGGTCGAGCTGGCCGAGCCGACCGTCTTGCAGGTGGCGAAGCTGGGATCGGTGCACAGGATCCCGCCATTGATGACCGCAGCGGCGTTGGGGGCCAGCACCGCGGCCGGAAAGGCCAACGCAACGCTGCGGCTGGTTGCCTCGTTGGCCTTCTGGGTGATATCGGTGACCACCTTGACCCCGTTGTCACCGCTGTCCTCGGCGGCCGTGACCGTGAACCGGGGCGCGAACGGGAGGGCCCGGCACGCGGTGACGGGCAGCGGCGCGGGGGGGGCCGACCGAGTCGTCGTATCGCCGTAGGAATCCCCGGAGATCGCCACCGCGGCCGGGGTGGCCGGACAGCTGGCGGGCAGGCGCAGGCCCGTGAACGTGCTCTTGAGCTCGTCGACGGCGATCTGGAGACCGTCGAACATATTGGGGAGGTTCGTGAACGACTCGTTCAGTCCCACGCCCGCCGGATCGCTGGCGGGCCGGACGGTCACGTCGGCCGGCGGTCCCAGGTTGGTGGTGCCGAGAAAGTTGGCGACCACCTGAACCCCAGCGAGATCGCCGGCCTTGGGGGGCGGCACGAGGTAGAAGCTGATCGGAATCGAAAGCGCAGGGCCCCCGATGCCGAGCACGAAGGGGGTTGCGGTGGCGGTGCCGCTCCCGACCTGGCAAGCGCTGGTCAGCGTGGTCGTGGTCAGGCAAGCGCCGCCGTTGATCGCCGCGTTGGCCAGCAGTCCGGCGGGCAGTTTGACGGTCAGGTCCTTGGGGGAGTCACTGCCCGTGGGGGCGAACTTGATGTCCAGGCCGACATCGGCCTTGGACCCGGCGGCGGTGCTGCTCTGGCTCAGGCTGACGGTCGGCGCGATTGTCGCCGACGCGGACATCGGAATCATCGCGGCCCCCAGGGCGGCTGCGAGCACCGCCAGCACGTAACGCTTCCAATTCAACCTGCGTCCCCTTCCGCTTGGACAGCCATCAAGGTACCGCGTCCGCGGCCGGGCCGCCTCAGGAGTTCTTGATGACGATGCCCTCGATGATGTTGGCGACGGTCTCGGTCGAGTCGATGGCGGCCTCGAGGCGCTCGAAGATGTCCTTCCAGCGGATCACCACCATCGGGTCGATCCCGCCGTCGAACAGCGACGCGACCGCCTCCCGGGTGATCCGGTCACCTTCGTTCTCGAGGCGGTTGATCTCGACGGTGTAGTGGGAGATGCTCTGAAAGCCGCGGAGCCGGGGAATCGCCTGGGCGATGTGAGCGCAGGCCTCCTTGAGGACATGCGCCAGACGGATGGCCTGATCCATGGGCGCCTCGACCTTGTACAGGCCGAGGTAGTCGGCGACCTCCTCGGTGTAGTCGACGACGTCGTCCAGCCCCGAGGCGAGGGCGAGGATGTCCTCGCGGTCGATCGGGGTCACGAAGGTGTGGTTGAGCCGATCGATGATGTCGTGGGTGATCCGATCACCCTCGTGCTCGCAGTCGAGGATCTCACTGGCCAGTCGCCGGCTGTCGGGGTAATCAGACAGCATCCGATCCAGGAGATCGGCGGCGCGCAGCGCGTTCTGCGCCGCTTCCTCGAACAGCTCGAAGTAGATGCGGTCGCGAGGAGCGAAGACCTGGGCGAGGCGAGCCATGCCCTCCGGATCCTAGCCGTCAGAAAGTCCGCGGGTGAACAGCTCGAGCTCGTCGTCGTCGATCGAGTACTCGTGCTCGGGGGCGGGAAAGGCGCCCGCGCGCACCTCGGCCGCATACTCGGCCACTCCCGCGACCATCTGGGCCTTGATGTCGGCAAAGCGCTTGGCGAAGCGAGGCGCGTGGCCGTCGTAGATCCCGAGCAGGTCATGGAAGACCAGCACCTGGCCGTCAGTGGCGGAACCGGCGCCGATACCGATGGTCGGAATCTCCAGCCTCGGGCCCATCGCCTCGGCCACGGCGGCCGGAATCGCCTCAAACACGATCGAGAAGCAGCCGGCCTCCTGAAGCGCGATCGCGTCGCGAGCGACTTGGAGGGCCCGTTCGGCAGTCCGTCCCTGGGCGCGATAGCCGCCCAGCACCGTGGCGGTCTGGGGGGTGAGACCGACGTGTCCCATGACCGGGATCCCGGCCTCGACGATCGCGCGGGCCCGCGCGACGCTCGTGCCGCCGCGCTCCAGCTTGACGGCGTCGCAGCCGGCCTCCTTGATAAACCGCTGCGCCGTCGCCACCGCCTGCTCATCCGAGGCCTCGTAGGAGCCGAACGGCAGATCACCAACCAGCAGCGGGGTCTGCAGCCCGCGCCGGACGGCGCTGGCCAGCATCAGCATCTCATCGGTGGAGACAGGGATGGTGGATGGGTAGCCGAGCACGGTCATGGCGCCCGAGTCGCCCACGAGGACGACGTCGACACCGGCGGCTTGGGCTACCTGAGCCGATGGATAGTCGTAGGCCGTGATCATCACGATCACCTCGCCCAAACGCTTCTTCTCGGCCAAGCGAGGGAGGGTCATGGGTAGGGGCGCATCCAGGTTCTGCGGGACCGGAAGGTGCGGGGTGGCTGACATCAGACTGGCCTCCTCTACGCCGAGGTTGACGCCCCGAGCAGGGTCGCCACCTCGTTGTCGATGGTTTGGATCTCGTTGTCCTCGTTCACGTGCACGACTCGCGGGTCGTAGTGCTCAAGGTCGTCGGGGTCATAGCTCCCGTAGGAGATGACGATGATCGTGTCGCCTCGGTGGACGAGCCGGGCAGCGGCACCGTTGACCTTGACCGCTCCCGAGCCGCGCTGGCCGGCAATCGTGTAGGTCTCAAAGCGCGCGCCGTTGTCCACGTCCACGACCGCGACCTGCTCGAACTCGAGGATGTCGGCGGCCTCGAGCAGATCGGAGTCGATCGTGATCGACCCCACGTAGTGCAGGTCGCAATCGGTGACCGTGGCGCGGTGGATCTTGGACTTCAGCATCGTGCGGTTCATTCATGCTCTCCCGGGGACGGGGGCCGCGGATCGTGGTCGCCGAGCCGGCGCGTGCGGCGCGCGCCGGGGCGCTTCGATCAGGGTGTTGTCGATCAGCCTCGTGGCGCCCACGCGGCCGGCGATCACCGCCGTCACCGCCCCTTCCACCACCGACACCGGGACGAAGGTCTCCGGGTCGACGAGCTCGAGATACTCCAGCTCGACGCTCGCGGCTTGGACCGCGGTCCGGGCCGGCGCCGTGGCCGCGTGCGGATCCCGCTCTCCGGACTGCACGGCGGCGGTGACCAGGGCCAGTGCCTGGGAGAGGGCCAGCGCGCGCTGGCGGTCGACGGCCGAGAGGTGGGCGTTGCGGCTCGAAAGGGCGAGTCCGTCGGTGTCGCGGACGATCGGACAGACCTCGATCGACACACGCAGATCAAGGTCGCGGACCAGGCGCTTGATCACGACCGCCTGTTGGGCATCCTTCTGGCCGAAGTAGGCGACGTCGGGGCCGACCATGTTCAGGAGCTTGGTCACGACCGTGGTGACACCGGTGAAGTGACCGCGGCCGCGGCTGGCGCCTTCCAGGCGCTCGGTGAGACCGTCGACGGTGACGTGGGTGGCAAAGTCCACCGGGTAGATCTCGGCGGGCGGCGGCGCGAACAGGACGTCGACGCCCTCGGCGGCGGCCCGGGCGACGTCGGCGGCCTCGTCGCGTGGGTAGACGTCGAAGTCCCGGGGGTCGTCGAACTGGGTCGGGTTGACGAACAGTGAGACGACGACCAGGTCGCGCTCCTGCCGGGCCCGCCGCATCAATGAAAGGTGGCCCTCGTGGAAGGCGCCCATCGTGGGAACGAGTCCGATCGTGGCGCCCGCGCGCCGCGGCGCGGTCAGCGCCTCGCGCAGCGCCTTGACACTGGTCACGGTTCTCATGCCGGCGCCGCCGAAGCCGGGGAGACCAGGGTGCGGGTCACCTCGACGAGCGAGTCGAACATCGCCAGTAACTCCGGGGTCCGCTCGGCTACGGCTTCGCGTTGCGCGGTCACGGTGCGCTCGTCGCCGCGGGCGATCGGACCGGTCAGCGCGCGCTCGGGACCGAGTTCAGCCCAGTTTTCGACCGTCGCCCGGACCAGCGGCACCAGCAGCTCGCGCTCCAGTCCGGTCCCGGCGGCCAGACGCTCCGCGGCCGCCTCGAGGCTGACCAGGAAGTTGGAGGCGATCGAGGCGGCAGCGTGGTAGGCGGTTCGGTCCTCCTCGGCCAGCTCGAAGGCGTGCATCTGGAGCTTCTCGGCCAGCCGGCGGGCGAAGTCCAGCGCGGCCGGCGTCGAGCCGGCGATCGCGGCTCCGGCGCCAACGAGGCGCTCGCCGGCCCCGGCGGCGACGGTCATCAGGGGATGCAGCGAGAAGGCCTCGTGGGGCGCCAGCCGCCCGAGGCCCGAAGCCCCCGAGCAGTGGCCGACCAAGCGGCCCGGGGGGACCGCCGCAGCCGCCGACTCGATCGCGGCGTCGGGGACGCAGAGCAGGACGGCGTCAAACCCGGTCAGGTCCGGATCGTGGCCCAGCGGCTCGGAGACCCGCAGTTCAGGACCCGGAGTTGCCGGGTCGCGGAGCGCGGTGCACAGCGCTGAGCCCAAGCGGCCTCGGCCGACGACCGCCAAGCTGGCCGGGGGGGCGGCGACGGGTGCAGCGGAGATGTAAGGAAGCCGTTCCAGTTCCCTCATGTGAGATACCGGTCGGAAAGCGGGGAAAGTGCCAAACAGCGAGGTCCGCTCCGGACGGTGACGGCCTCATCAGGAAGAATACCCCCTCGGCCTGTGCCCTCAACATCGACCTCTGTGACAAGCGCCACAGAGCGCCGGGATCGCCTCAAAACGGTCTACTAGGAGGCCCGCGGC
>JBOGYN010000299.1:0-7506 GCA_050696855.1 Solirubrobacteraceae bacterium
CGCCGCCGCCAGGGCTGGACCCTGAACGGCGGCAAGATGTGGATCACCAACGGCTCGATCGCCGACGTCGCCGTGGTCTGGGCCAACACCGATGAGGGCGTGCGCGGCTTCCTGGTGGAGCGCGGAATCCCGTGCGGGTCTCGCTGGCCAAGCGCGCCAACGTCCGCGCCGCCATCGAGGTGGCCTGCGAGGCGCGCACCATCCTCGGAGCCAACGGCATCACCCTGGAGTACCCGGTGGGGCTGGCCAGGCCTGTGCCGATTGGCGAGGCCATCGCGGCCGCCGTTGGGGATCGTCACCCTTGGCCAGCCCGGGCAAGGGATGAGCCTGCGGATTCTCACACGCTCCAAGAAATCGGTTGCGCGTGTCCGCTTATCGACCTGGGCGCAGATCCCACGTTGCGAAACCGCCCACAGTCAAGGGCCGCGATTGTAGAAGGTTAGTGAATAGCAACACGAAGGCAGTCGCACAAGGCCCGGGAGGGACCACAATGTCAGTGGTGCCTAGCGCGACGTATGCGCGCACGACCGCACTGCGGATGGTCGGCACGCCGATCTGCTGGGTGGCATGATGTATCGCGTGCTCGCCGCAACCATCCAGGGCAGACTGCAACGGCAGATCTGGCCCCATCTGGTATGCATAACCCTTCACCAGCGAGAACTTGAATCCCGATTCCAGCTGGTAGTACATCGCATCGGCGGCAGAGTACGATGGGTACGGTGCAAAGAGCACCGTTCCGCCCTCGGGGATTCGACTACTGATAGCTGCGGGTAGCTCCGCCGGTGTTGGCACACTCAAGCTGGGTAGAGGATAGCGCGGCCACCACGAGATCAATACGAGGGTCGTTAGAACGAGGACAGCAGCTGCTCGCGGGGTCTTTAGGTTGCGAAGCTGGGCGAGTCCGTAGCCGACAAGAGTGCCAGCACAGAGAAACGTAAACACGACAAAGCGCAGGGGGATGAGGTTGCTGACCACCGGAAGATGTCCGAAAATCACCCACGGCAGGGGTACAGGCGACACCCAGCCCAAGATGTTCAAGGGAGAGCCCATAGACAATACAGCACTGAGGACAGCGGTGATTGCCAGCAGCCGGATGAGTGCCTGCGCCCAGAAGTGATGGATGATCAGTGCAAGCAATAGGATCAGCGGGACGCCAAGGTAGGACCCCTGTCCGATGCTCTGAGCGGCAAATCTCGCTGCGACGTCATGAGCGAAGACCGGCGACGCAAGCTGACCTGCGGTTGGCGTCACAAACGCGAGCACGTCGTTGCCGGTCGCGTTGGCAACCTCCGAAAGGCCGGGTGGTACCAGAGGCCCACGCACCTGGAACCAGACGGCCCAGCCTATGCAGAGTGCTGATGTGGCAGTCGCAACTGCAAGGGCCTTGGCGAGGTATCCCCAATGCGTTGCGACATCCGAGCGCCACTCAACGCATGCAACAATCAGTCCGGCCGCGAAGCAGATGCCCACGCTCACGACCAGCTCTTCGAAAATGAAGAACTGGGCAGCAGTGAGAACCCCGAGTGCAGCGCCTGTCATCCAGCTTCGTCTCTGCTGCTTGATAACGATCTCGTCGAAGAGGATCAGGACGACCGCTGGATAGAACAGGACCATGAGGTCAAGATGACCGAGCAGTTGGGCTGTGACGAACGGGGAGAAGCCGAAAAGTAATCCACCGAACCAGCTAGCGAGATAATGATGAGTGAAGTGGTTGATTGCAACGTATCCGGCCGACGCGGATGTCGACAGGGCGGCCAGTGCAAGAATGTTGTAGGCGAATACTGGGCCTAGGGTGAGCGTAAGCGGCGTCGCCAAGACGCCGGGCAGCAGCATTCCAGTATTCCACAGCAGGTTGACACCATAAGGAGCATTCATGGCGTGAGTGAACACAAGCGATTGGTGATGCGCCAGCGCGTGTGCGGTCCATGAGAGGAACCAGATGGACTGAAGGGCATCTGGAATGGAGCCCACGTATCGCGTCGTTGGGGTGTCCCAGACGTCGGCGGTGGCGACGACGGCAATAGTCAGGTATGTCAGTGCCACCAATACGCCGCGGCGAACGATTGCGGGCATGGCCAACGGGGCCGTTGCCGCTGGCTGTGCTGCACGCATCCCGCCGCGGGGGATCACTGAGGAGCGTCCCCGTCAGGCGCACCCAGCACCTTGAGATGGACGACGCTACCCATACCTACCAGGTGCTGGGTCCTCTTCCGGCTGTCGCTGTCGCAACAGACAGCGGATCTCGCCACCGAGACCTTGCGACCGAGATCGCGCGATCTGCGTCCCTCGACACGGCAAACGACGTGGTGCACGCTTAATATACGTTTGTTCGCTGAACTCTGTGCCGCTGCGTATCGACTGCTGCGCTAGGCCCTGGCGGCTGATCGCTGCAGGCCAAAGACAATGCAGCCAACACTCGCGTTGCCACCCGCGGGTTGTATGAGTGGGACATCGCCCACGGTAGACATACCCACCTTGCTGGATGCATTGTCAAGCGGCGCAACTTCGCTCGGAGATGCCTTGCATCGCCCAGAAGCTGCCGCACTGGCGGCATCTACTCGCCGAGAGGTGACCTTATAAGTGGACACGACCTCGCCAAAACGGGAGCCCTGTCCGCTGACGGCCTCGGCGAATTGGCCGGTAGCGATCCGCTATGTCCGCCCCAGTCGGTGGTAGGCTGGTTAGGGTGCCCCTGGAGGTGGCGCGTTCTCACGAATTGTCGGATCCGCCGCAGCCACAGCCGGCGAATCAGCAGGCGTGTCGAGGGAAGGCGCTGTGGAGACTTCCGCCCTGGGCTCCGCGGAGGCTTTGCGGAACTCGCGTATGGCGCGGCCCATCCCGGCCCCAATCTCGGGGAGCTTGCCCGGCCCCCAGACGATCAGGACCATAGCAAGGAGTATCCCAATGAGCCAGATGTGCCCGCTACCGATCAACGGCATTGGCCTCAAACCTCTCTACAGGTTGCTGGTCGAAGATTGCGGAGCCGTGATCACCGACCGCGCAGCGTGCTTGCTCACGTCAGGCGAGTTGCTTGAGGCTCTGTTCGGTCAGAGCAATCAGGCGGCCGCTGTCCGAACCAATCGCGGCGACACGAGGGCTGCTCCCCGTCCAAAATTCGACGATCACGCGGCCCAGGAACGGTTGTGTTGGGCGATGCATCATCATCGGATGTCCTGGCAGCTCACGTGTGGTGCGCGTCACTGGCTGCGAGCCCTTGAGGATTGCCAGGGCGGGTCCGATGAGCCGCGGATCTGTCATGGATACACACACAAAGCCGTCGGCCCAGACCTCCGAGCGCAAGGTGCCGCGGTAAGCGTCGCCGGTCGGCCCCGACAACAGCGCCCCTCCCGTCCAAAGATTTTTCTCTGTCTCCGACGTGAGCGGCTTCGCAATCGTGCCGGCGGTTCTCTCGTTACTCACTTCATTTCCTCATCAGCCCTAGCATGGAGAAGTTGCGCACCAACGATCACACCCGCTGTCGCAAATGTAGTCTTTCACCTTGTTGCAACTGCCACCCCCGATGGAACAGCAGGTCAGGCCTGTGTAGTTCCCGTCGGAATAGCAGGTCATACACGCGTAATCGCACACGCATCCGCTTACGCAATAGTGGCACCCGCCACAGGCTTCGACCACGTTAAGCGGTTGCAGGATGCCGAATGCCGCGAGACCGCCGATGCCAGCGAGAGTGCCTTTGAAGAGCGATCTCCTCGATAGGGCAATTCCTGCAGATCGGGTCGCTCGGTCGATCAGGCCAAGCTGTCTGTCGTCGCTATCCATGGTGGACCTCCGTGGGAACGCCTCTCAATCCATTTCCACTACCGGCACTCAGCTCAAACGCTACAGCGCTTTCGGCGCTTGGTCGTGCAATGGCGCCGAAGACTTGCCGCACCACGTGCAGCCGTTCGTCCACAACGACCATCGCTGGTGTAGTCGTGATGCCCCATTTCTGCCGAACCTGGTCGTCGGGATCGAACAGGAGGAGGGCATCTCGCCTAAAGCCAGCCCTCTCCATGAGTTTGGCAGTCGCCTTAGGATCGCTGAGGCTAATAATCACCATGTTGCGCAGCCCGGGGTCAAGCTGATCCGGTCCGTTCTCGTCCGCTGATCGCAAGAACAGCCAGCAAGCTTCACACGTGGCACTCACCACGGCGAATGCCGTCTTTGAGCCGCGAAAGGACGAAACGGACCGTGGCTCCTTGGCGGCCGTGACCAATCTTGCTTCAGGCAGCTCCTCACCCGGGTTCAAATTGGTTCTCGATGCCGAAGTCCGCGCGAAGCCAGGCGACTGGATGATCATGGAATAGACCACTCCCAAGTTGCGCAAAGCGCTGATGACGGTGACGGTCACAGCAAGCAGCAACACCCAAAGGGCGATGTAGGAAGCCAGCCACAAACCAGTCATGTCAATGCCTCACCGAACCTCTTGATTGCGGACGCCGCCTGTACTCGCACGTGGAGCCCCCATTCGAGGAGGTATACGAGGCCGATGCAGGTACTGGTGAGAAGTAGAAGTACGGCCCCATCGGTGGGCGAAGCGAGCGCTAGCCACCCTGGACGCCACCAATCAGACCACCAGACACCCCATGAATGTCCGCCGCCAACAGCAACAACAACCAGGCTGAGGCCCAGGAGCACAAGGTTGCGGGCAACCGCTGCTTGACCAACGCGGTTCGTCGTGCCTACTCCGTAGCAGTGGCAGTCCAAATCGCGCCCACGTAGGAGATTGATGGCCATGGCGGCGATGAACGCAATCATGAGTGCGGCTGCCACGCCACCTGCTACCGCCGGGGCGAGGCCCATCATCAGTGCAGCTCCGACCGCCAGTTCCATCCACGGGAAGGTGGCTCCAACCACTGATTCAACACCGCGGGGCAGCAAGTGATATTCGCGGACACCCTGCCGGAAGCCGAAGGGATCGGCCAGCTTCTTGATTGCCGATGGCACAAGAAAAGCGCCCACAGAGACTTGCGATGCGAGTAGAAGTCCGGCTCCGGCGCTGATGCCGTCCACGAGCAGCTCCTAGCAATCGGCTGACGGCTCATTGACTGAGCGCGCTCCGAGCGTGCGCCTCCGGGCGCGCCAGGTCAATCATCAAAAGTGATGAGTGTCCAAGCACACGCATGGACCCGCCCTTCTACTCCGATCGGAGGCGGTCAGTGGGCCTCGCCGCACCTGATGCCAGGCTGTCCATACTTGGCTCCGACGGCCAGCCGGCCCGATATGCGAGCGACGCCGCCTCCAATTGCGAGTGTACCCCTACCTTGTGGAGGATGGCTTGTATGTGGGTCCGTGTTGTCGGCAGGCTGGTGTGGAGCGCGGCAGCTATGGCGTGGGCACTCCACCCGCGCATCAGCCCTCGGAGAACTTGCTGTTCTCGCGGGGACAAGGCGTCGAAACGTCGCCTCAGATCTTCAGAGATTTCTGGCATCGGAGTCTCTCTCGGCCGCCGGCACGAAATGACTGGCGGTTGCGCGGTGTGACGAGCCTGCACGTGCGGGGCAGGCAGTTCGTAGCAGTTCGATGTTTCAGTGCGGGGCCCTCGGCCTCGTCGGGGCTACCGCACGGACTGGGCAACCTGGATTGCCTCTGAACTGGAGAAGTGAAGCCCTGCGGCCGTCAAGTTGTACGTGAACCCATCGCGCTGCCAGGTCAACTCCACATCGTCAGTAGACGCATTCCAGATGGCGACCGTCCCAGGTCCCGCGTCCTCGTACGATCCATGAACGTAGTACGCGGGACCATCGGCGACGGCGACTTGTCGTACCGATCCGGCTGGTACCGCGGACCCGCCGATCGCCGCACCTCGACGAACCTCAAGGCCGATGCTTCGCTCCGTGTTGGAATCAGCGTAGTCAAGGAAGACCGAATGCGTAGCATCGACCCAAGCGCCGTGGAAGATCAACCCACTGGGCAACTCTCGTGGCTGTGGGATTGGGAAGTCAACAAGCCGCTGAGCCTCTGCAACGGCGAGTGACGGCCTCACTATCACTCCCCCGCCGCCGATCATTGACGTGCCAGGGGGAACCTGCCCCGTCGTCGCGCCGCTAGCGTTTGGCGCTTGTTGACCACCGCCGGGCGCCAGATGGGCCGGAGCACCCACGACGAGCCCGAGGCGCTGCTGGAGTCCGTCGGGAAGAATCGCCCGACCAAGCGCAGCGCCCGCCGGTGTCACCACCAATACGGAGATTGCGGCGAGAACGGCCATCGTCGCTCTTGATGTTCGGCTTGACAACCGGCGGTGGCGGACCGCCGGGTCGGAAAGCGGTCGCATCTGGGTAACACTCACCCTCAGCTGCTGGCTCGGGCGTCCCACGTCTGCAGCTGCCAGACGCACTGCCAAGGGATCGCTATCGAGAACCTCGTCGCTCTCGGTCCATGCGCTCATATGTCGTTCTCCGAGGTAAGGTCACTCCTCAACATGTCGAGAGCCCGTCGCGTCGTCTTCGCGACTGCCACTCGGGTGGTGTCCATGAGTTCGGCCGCGTCCTGTGAAGTCAGACCCCCGCCGTACCGAAGCGCAATTACGGTGCGGTACCGGGGCGGAAGGCGTCGAACCGCATCGATCAGCTCAGCATCACGCAATCGTTCCAACGCGATCTGCTCGGTAGAGACCGCGGGAGATGCCTCACGGATGCGTCCGACGACTCGCTCCAGTAGGAACTCCCGTCGACGTGCGGCACGGCCCGCGTCTCGGGCGACGTTGACAACGATGCGCCATAGCCAAGCGTCCAGGCCACCCCGACGGGCGTCGAAATGGCCGGCATGTTCGATCGCCTTGAGCATCGCTTGCTGCGCCAGGTCCTCCGGATCTGTCCCGCGAGGAGACACCATCACCGCGAATCGGTGGACGCGGGCAAGGTAAGTCGCTGTCAGAGATGCGGTCGTGAGGTGTGGGGACCCGCCGTCGTCAGCGCCCGGCCGGATCGCGAGAGAGAGCACCTTCATACAGTTACATACGCTTGAGGGGCCAGTTATGTGCCGCACACGGTGTCGGTCGCCTTCCCCGAGGGCAATTGATGGCCCGGTCGCCGACCACCCACGGAGCGCCGCCCTGGTCTTGCGTGTCGCGCAGCCCACTGGCTGGCGTAGTCGTCGCGCGGTCGCCGGCGCTCAAGCATCGACAACCGGGCCCCCGGTGAGATCTCCCTTTGCGATGAGAGGGTGCGAACCTGACGACCGCTGGAGGGTGGCCCTTCTCCACCGCGCCTGTGGCGAGTGCGCCGACCGACCAGAGATGCGGACCTCGACGCCCGGCGAGTCCGGTACGGAACGGTCGCCGGCGTTGGGTCGGCCCGTTCAGATGGACAGCTTCATCGCACTCGGCGGCCGGTAACACAGCGGCTTCTTATCGCCGGTGATCGCGGGTGATGGCGGGGCAGGCGGCCGGCAGCGGCCATGGCAAGCAACCCGTCGGCGCTCGCCGCATCCCGGCGGCAGCTCACGCCGCCGTGGCCACGTCCCATCCCTCGATCTCGCGGAAGGAGTGATGGCCCCGCGCGGCGACGA
>JBOGYN010000300.1:0-2573 GCA_050696855.1 Solirubrobacteraceae bacterium
GTCCTGGATAACCGCGCGGGCGTCGGCGAGCAGGTCGCGACCCGCGAGCTCGTCCCGCGGGTCGGGCGGCTCGATCGCCACGCCGTGCTCGTCGAGAGGCAGCGGGCGGGTGCGGCGCTCGGCCCGGTCAAGCTTGACAGCCTCGCGAATCGCGACGGTGCTCAGCCAGCTGTAGGTGGCGTCGAGCTCGTCGAGCTCGTAGCGCAGCAGCTGCACCCACGCGAACATGCAGGCATCCTCGACGTTGGCCTCTGACGTGTTGACCACCCTCCGGACGCGATCACGGAGCTGGCGGTCATAGCGGGCAAACAGCGCGGCCGTGTCGGGCGCTGACGAGGCCTGCGGGGAGCCGGGGCGGTGAGGGTTGGCTTTGCGGAACACGCGTTGCCTCCGTTGGTGGGGTGCGGGGATGCCCCGCCCCGACCACGCCGGCGAATGGCGGGTGGTCATGCCCGGTTCCGTCAGGGATCGCCGACTGGCGCCGGGCGTGACGACCCGTGCCGGCGTGGTAGACGGGGATCAGCGGGCGCCCGCACCCCACCCATCCGGCACGCTGCGCCAACCCCGGCTTCTCTGAAGGTGTCGATGCGGTTCCCGAGCGATGAGGCGTGCGAGGCCGCCGCCAAGCCTTGGCGCCCACGCACCCCAGTTGGGGCGCGTCTACGGCGTCACGCGCGGCTGTGACCAGTCGGCGTGAGCCGCTGCGGGCGCGCGACGGCCGCCCGGGCGATCCTGCCCCGGGCGACCTGCACTCATCCTGGCAGCGATCTAAGTCGCCAGATCTCGGTCGACGTCTCCGTCGGCCTGCAGGCGCTCGTCGAGCTCGCCGGCGTCCTGGTCGATGTCGATGGCCTGGTCGTGGTCGACGTCCTCGGCGGCGGCGAGGGCGCTCTCACCCTTGATTGCGTTGAGTGCGCCGCGTTCGGCGGCCGTGTATTCGCGGTGCGCGCGCTTGATGGCGTTCTCGAGCTGGCGCAGGGATGCCGGCAGGTGCGGCCCGGCGAGCTTTCTGAGCGCTTTGGCCGCGTGGTCTTTGTGCGAGCTCCACGCGGTGGGACGGGACCGCTGGCTGGTCGGAACAACCAGCCTGCTGGCGTACTGCTCGGCGGCGATCACGACCAGCGCCCGGCCGTAAAGCTCGCCTGCATTCCGAGCTCCGTCGATGAACTTCCACAGCCATTTGATTGGCGCGTCGGGCTGGTGGGGGTCGCCGTAGTCGATCCGCAGCTTCCCGCGCGACCCGTCCTTACGGGTCTTGGTCACGTCTTGGTCACGTCGGCGCGGAACTCGCCAATCACCAGCCGGATCCCGGTCATCGCCAGCCGCGACACCCGTTCGCCGGTCTGCGTGTACGCGCTGCCGTCGTAGTCAGCCCCCAACAAGCCATACGCGAACACACGGGCCACGTCCATGTCTGAGGGGTCCACCGTGGCCAGCCCATTCAGCAGCCCGGCGCCGAGGTCCAGGTTGACGCCATGGGCCTGCGCTGCGAGCTCTCGCAGCTGACGCTGCTCCTCACGGCGGGCGTCGGCCACCAGATCGGCCGGCTGGTCACTTGCCCCGCGGCGACTGGTTTTCTTCTCGGCCGCGCGCTCGGCCACCTTGGCCTCGAGCTCGGTGACGGTGCGGGCGATGGCCTGCTTGACCAGCTCGCGATACAGCGAGCGGTCGACGATCAGCGGCCACCCACGATCGAACTCGATCACCACGCCCGCGGCGCGGGCCTGGTCGACCTCGGCGTCGCTGAAGCGGACCGTGGTGCCGTAGGCGTAGCGGTCAAGCTGCTTGGTCAGCTCCCCCGCGCGTTGATACAGCGCCTCGGTCTTCTTGCCGAGCTTCAACGCGGCCAGGTCGTAGCCGTCGACCTGGCTGAGATGGGCAGCGAACACCTTGCCGGCCCCGTCGCGCAGCGCGGCGTCCAGCACCCAGCCCGGCTCGCGGGCCAGCCGCTCGGCGGCATACTCGTTGCCGTCGCCCACGTAGGCGATCACGGTATCCAGCAGCCCCGGGGAGACCTGGCCGATGGCTCGCAACTGCTCCACTGAGCTCAGGGCGATCTGCCCGGCGCCGACCATCTGCTGCGCCGCATCCGGCAGCTCCAGCAGCCGCATCCGGGCGGTCACCCGGGCCTTGGGCCAGCCCAGCGCCTGCGCCGTCCCGTCCTCGGAGAGCCCGTTGGCGAGCATCGCCGCGACGGCCTGGGCCTCCTGGTAGGGGTCAAGCTGGGTGCGGACGATATTCTCCGCCGCCCGTTCTGAGTGCTCGGCCTCCTGGGTGCGGATCTCGGCGCGAATCTCGGTGTGTCCGAGCTGACGCAGCGCGGCGTAGCGCTTGTGACCAGCCACCAGGACGTAGCCGTCACCGTCGGGACGCACGATCGCCGGGGTGATCTGCCCCAGCAGCGCGATCGACCCGGCCAGCGCGTCGACGTCCTCGCCCGCCAGCTCACGAACGTTGCTGTCACGACGGATCAGGTTCAGAGCGATCATCCGCACCTCGCCAGCGTTCACATCAGTGCTGGTGGCCATCAGGCCCTCCTTTACGAGCTGGGCCTCCGCCGGGCGCAATCCCAG
>JBOGYN010000301.1:0-1597 GCA_050696855.1 Solirubrobacteraceae bacterium
GAACACGACCGGATCCGCTTCAACTACTGGTCAGCGCTCACCGACGCGACCAGCGTCAAGGACGGCAAGCTCCGACTCCAAGTCCTGATCGGAGAGCTCGAGCATCGCGGCTACGAGTCCGCCGCCCGCTGCCTCTCAGAGGACCTCGACGCGCTGATCGTGCACCTGCGCTACCCGCTGCGTCATCGCAACCACTGGCGGTCAACGAATCTCCTGGAGAGATCGCTCGGAGAGGTCCGCCGGCGCACCAAAGTGATCGGCCGGTTCCCCGGCGAGACCAGCTACCTCTCACTCGTCTGGGCCGTGCTCGACCTGTTCTTCAGCCACGCCAGCAACGGCGCCACATTCACCGACCTCGACCGCCAACACCTCTACCGCATCAAATACCAACAAGCCGACCCCGACACCCTCGACGAGGAGGTGACCGCCGCCTAGACTCACCAACGGGAACCTAACCGCGAGCGAATTTACAGCGGCAAAGGGACCTCGACTTTCGCCGTTTAGGGCAGGGCTGCGGCCAGAGCTTGTTGGATGGCGTTGATTTTCTGGCGGTAGGGGTCGCGTAGCGGACCGGGGGAATATTGCGCGGCGATGATCGTGCGTCTGAGCTTGGCGAGCATGTCGGCCGTCGAGGGGTTGGTCTTCGTGCGGTACCAGGGCGCGCGGGCGCGGTGTTCTGCGACGTCTGTGGGGCTGTGGCCATGGAGCGCGTACCAGGTGATCGTCAGGCTCATGCAGAGCAGCCCGAACGGGGCCGTGCGCTTGACGGCTTGCTCGGTGCGGTTGCGCGCTTCGCCGACGCCGACGAGCTGCTTGGCGTCCTCGAAGGCGACCTCGATCGACCAGCGGCAGGCGAACCGCTCGACGAGCTCGGCGCTGGATGCATTCAGGTCGGTGGAGATGAGCGCCAGCTCGTATGGCTCCTTGCTTGAGGGATCGCGGACCAACAGCACGCGTAGCGGCCGGTCGCGATGGCTCCGGTACCACAGGCAGGTCAGGCGATGGATTTGCAAGGTCGCTGTCTGCCCGTAGCGGCGCACCTGCGCCGTCTCCCACGCGGTCGCTGGCTCACCGGCGATCTGCGCAAGGGAGGGGAGCCTGGCTCCCATCGCGCGGGGGCGGCCGCGTTTGCCGGTCCTCGGTGGCGCCAGCTCGTGCAGCGCCGCATCCGCGCGAAGTCGCGCAGTGAGCGTGACGTTTGGCCGGCAGACCAGCGCTGGACCGGTGTAGTGACCGTCACCGACGATGTCAATGCGCCGTTGTGGATAGCGCGTGGCGATCAGCCCGATCAGCTGCGCGGCGAGCTCGTGCTTACCGTCCTTGCGCTTGGCCTGCAGCCTGAACAGCACGGGCAGCGCGGCCGCCCGGCGCAGGAACGGCAGCCGCACGACGAGCGCGGCCACCACCCAGTTGTTGCCCCATGCAAACCGTCGGGGAGTCGCGCCGATCGCCTCGTGATGCCAGGCGGCTCCCCACACCCGCGGGCCCGAGCGCCTGAGTAGCGTGTCGTCGATCGCGACCAACAGCGGCGCCCCCGGATCGATCAGGCGCTCGACGATCAGATCCAGCAGCACGAGCCCAAGCCCGTCTGGTGACC
>JBOGYN010000302.1:0-51063 GCA_050696855.1 Solirubrobacteraceae bacterium
TGCTGATCGAGCCGACCGAGACCGAGACCAAGGAGACCCTCGACCGCTTCGCCGAGATCGTGGCCGAGATCCTCCGCGAGGCCCGCGAGGACCCCGAGGTGGCCCGCCAGGCGCCCTACTCGACGCCCGTCCGCCGGCTCGACGAGGCCGGTGCCGCCCGCCGCCCCGTGGTCCGCCAGCCCCTGGACTCCTGACCAAGGAACCCTGCGGTGGCGGCCACGACGGCCACGCCGCACCTCAGAGCGCGAGAACGAGTTCGAGCGCCTCGTCGACGGCTCGTCGCTCCTGCGCGGTGAGCTGTCCCATCGGCTCGCCGAGACGATCCAGGTCGACCGCGCGAAGCTGTTCGACCAGCACCCGTGTTGCGTCGCCATCGAGATGGACTTCTGGTCGGAACGTGGCGGGCGCGGCGCTCCGCGACGTCGGCGCGATGAGAACCGTTGACAATCCGAGCATGGCGTCAGCTTGCACGACGACTCCGTAACGCGCCCCGCGCTGCTCGTGACCGCGCCGAGTGGGCAGTCGGACGCGGTAGACGTCGCCCCGGGTCACTCGGGCCAGGCGGCCGAGAGCGAGTCCATGTCGGCCATGACCGCGGCCCGCTCGGCGCTGTCGGTCGGGTCCTCGGCCAAGCGCGCCACCTCCTCGGCCAGGGCGGCGTGACGGCGGCGGTGTCGGCCCGCTTCCACCAGGGCGGTCCGCACCGCATCGGACTCGTTGCGTCCCTCGCGCATCAACGTGCCCAGTGCCTGCTCGGACGCTTCGTCCAGGCGAGCGCGCACGACGCGGGAAGCCATAGGGAGACTGTAGCACAATATGTGTCACAGAACTGTGTCAATCTTCCACCGTTCGTCGGGGCTAGGCTGCGGCCCGTGCGATTTGTGATCTATGGCGCCGGGGCGATCGGAGGGGTGGTCGGCGCCCGGCTGCACCAGTCCGGCCACGACGTGGCGCTGATCGCCCGCGGGGAGCACCTGCGGACGATTCGCCGCCAGGGCCTGACCCTCCAGAGCCCGGTCGAGCGCAGCGTGCTCGAGCTGCCGGCCGCCGAGGACCCCGAGCAGCTGGGGGTCGGCGCCGAGGAGGATGTGATCTTGCTCGCCGTCAAGGGCCAGGACACCCCGGGGGCGTTGGCGGCCCTGCGCGGGGCCGGGACGCCGGCCAGCACCCCGATCGTCTGCCTCCAGAACGGCGTCGAAAACGAGCGCCTGGCCCTGCGGATGTTCGCCCGCGTGTACGGCGCGGTGATCATGCTCCCGGCCGCGCACCTCGAGCCTGGGGTGGTGCTCGCCTACGGGGCCAAGGCCACCGGGATCATCGACATCGGCCGCTACCCGACGGGTAGCGATGAGCTGTGTGAGCAGCTGGCCGCCGCGTTTCGCTCCTCCCAGTTGCGCTCGCACGTCTGGCCCGACGTCATGCGCCTCAAGTACGCCAAGCTGCTTCTGAATCTCGGTAACGCCGTCGACGCGCTCTGCGCCCCCGGTGAGGCCAGCGACGAGCTCACCGAGCAGGCCCAGGCCGAAGGCCGCGCCGTCCTGGTCGCCGCTGAGATCGACGCACGGGACGCCAACGTCGACGACCTCGAGGGCCGCTGGGAACGGATCGGCGTTGAAGAGATCGATGGTCAGCCCCGGGCTGGCTCGTCGAGTTGGCAGAGCCTGGCCCGGGGCACGGGGGCGATCGAGACCGACTTTCTCAACGGCGAGATCGTCCTGCTCGGGCGTCTGCACGGGATCCCGACCCCGCTCAACACCGCGCTCTCCGAGCTCGCCGCCCGTCACGCGCGGGCCGCCACGCCGCCCGGCTCGCTGACCCCCCAGGACATCCTGGCCGCGGCGTGAGTACCACCGCGGACCCCGAGCTGGCCGCCGACGCGGCCGAGATCGCCGCGCGGGCCGAGGCCGAGCTCGAGCAGCTGGTCGCCATCTCCTCACCCTCGGGAGACGTCGAGGGCGCCGAGCAGGCGCTCGCCGTGTGCGCGAAGCTGCTCCCCGACCAAGCCCGCACCGAGCGCCCGGATTGCTCCACGCCGGGCTGCGCCCCGGACCTGATCGGCCGGGTTCGGGGGACCGGCCGCCGTCGGCTGATGCTGCTCGGGCACGTCGACACGGTGATTGCCCACGCCGACCATCAGCCGCTGCGTCCCGAAGGCGAGCGCCTGTACGGCAGCGGCACCGCCGACATGAAGGGCGGAGACATTCTCGCCCTGGGCGTCGCCCGCGCCCTGGCCCGCAACCCCGAGTCCTTCGCCGAGCTGGCCGTGCTGCTGGTCACCGACGAGGAATGGCGCGTGGCGCCCTTCGTCCACGCCCCGCGCTTTGCCGGCTACGACGCCTGCCTGTGCTTCGAAGCCGGGGAGCGAGCGCCGGACGGCGCCGAGGGCGTGGTCGTGCGCCGCAAGGCGGCCGGCACCCTCCGGGTTCTGGCCACGGGGGAGGCGTCGCACTCGGGCAGCGCGCCCGACCGCGGCCGCAACGCACTGCTCGCGCTGGCTCAGGTCGCGAGCGCGGTGGCGGCCCTGCACGACCCGGGGGGCCCCGACCAGCTGAGCGCCGTACCGACCGTGATGCGCTCGGGCGAAGCGTTCAACGTCGTCCCGGCGGCCGGCGAGCTGATCTTCGACCTGCGGGCCCGGCGACTGGCCGCGTTCGACGAGGTTCTCGCGCAGATTCCCGCCGAGCTCGACGGCGTGGGGCTCGAGCCGCGAATGGAGCGCAAGTGGCCGGGCATGGACTCCGCCGTGGCCACCGCCGGCCTGATCGCCGACGCCAGCGCCCGCCTGGGGCGCCCGATCACGGGGGGCCCGCGGGGCGGAGCCAGCGACGCCAGCCACTTCGCCGAAGCGATCGCGCTGACCGTGGACGGGCTCGGACCCCGGGGCGGGGGCGCCCACACCCCCGGGGAGTTCGTCCTGCGCGCGGCCCTGCGCGAGCGCGCCGAGGTCGCCCTGGCGCTGGCCCACGCTGTGCTGGACTGAACCGCCCCACGCGAGTCGGACCTGCCATCCTCTGGGTGTGAACCACCAGCGTCGTCAGCTCCCCGCGCAGCGCCGCGAGCCGATCGAGGGCCTGATCCTGCTGGCCGTGATCGTCGCGGTCATGTGGGTCGTCGAGATCGTCAACTCGCTGGACAACAATGGGCTCAACGGCGACGGGATCATCCCTCGCAACGTGGGGCACCTGTGGGCGATCATCACCGCCCCCTTCCTGCACGCCAGCTTCGCCCACCTGATCGACAACACGATCCCGTTCGTGTTCATGGGGGTGATCATCGCCCTGCGCGGCGCCTGGCGCCTGTTCCTGGTGACCGCGATCGTGATCATCGCCGGTGGCCTCGGCACCTGGCTGATCGCCCCGGCGCATTCGATCACCGTCGGGGCCAGCGGCGTCGTCTTCGGGTACGCCACCTATCTCATCAGCCGGGGCCTGTTCAACCGCAGCTGGCTGGAGATCCTCACCGGGATCGTGGTCGGCGTGGTCTGGGGCGGCGCGCTGCTATCGAGCCTCGTCCCGCACTACGGCATCTCCTGGCAGGCCCACGCCTGCGGTGCCGTGGCCGGCCTGGTGGCCGCCGCGCTGCTCGCTCGTCCCCGGCAGGCGCTGCCCGGCCACGGCAAGAGCGACCCGCTGACGCGCGCACTGGCCCAGTAGCCTGCGCCGCCGATGAGGATCTTCTCCGGCATCCAGCCGACCGGTCGCAAGCACCTCGGCAACTACATCGGCGCGATCACCCAGTACGTGGCCGGCCAGGATCGCGGCGAGGCGATCTACTGCATCGTCGATCTGCACGCCACCACGGTCGCCTATGAGCCCGCGGCGCTGCGCGAGTCGGTCTACGACACGGCCGCGATCCTGCTCGCCGCCGGGTTGGACCCCGAGCGGTGCGTGTTCTTTCGCCAGAGTGATGTGGTCGAGCACGCCGAGCTGTGCTGGCTGCTCTCCAGCGTGGCCGCCTACGGCGAGCTCGGGCGCATGACCCAGTTCAAGGACAAGGTGCCGGCCCAGCGCGGGCTGGTCAGCGTGGGCCTGTTCACCTACCCGGTGCTGATGGCCGCCGACGTGCTCGCCTATCGGGCCCACGAGGTGCCGGTCGGCGATGATCAGCGCCAGCACGTCGAGCTCATGCGCGACCTTGCCGAGCGCTTCAACGCTCGCTTCGGCGAGACGCTGGTCGTCCCCGAGGCGCGGATCCCGGCCGTCGGCGCGCGGATCATGGATCTCCAGGCTCCCGAGAGCAAGATGTCGACCACCGGGAGCAGCGTCGCGGGCACGGTCTACGTGCTCGACGAGCCGGAGGCGATCGCCAAGAAGTTCCGCTCGTCGGTCACCGATTCCGGCAGCGAGGTCGTGCGCGCGCCCGACAAGCTCGGGATCACCAATCTGATCGAGATCCTGGCCGCGGTCCGCGGCACGGCCTTCGAGGAGATCGAGCGGGAGTTCAGCGGCTCCGGTTACGGGGCCTTCAAGTCCGCGGTCGCGGAGGCGGTGGTGGCCTATCTGGCTCCCGTGCGCGAGCGCTACGCCGCTCTGCGCGCCGATGAGGCCCAGCTCGAAACCGCGCTCGCGGTCGGAGCCGACAAGGCCCGGGCGATCGCCGCCGACACGCTGGTGGATGTCCGGGCGCGCATGGGGGTGGGAGCGGTCCGGCCCCGCGGTTAGAGTCACCTCCGTGGCTCTCGTCGATCTCGAGCTCGATCTGGACGTCTTCGCCGGACCCTTCGATCTCCTGCTGACGCTGATCCTCCGCGAGGAGGTTGATCTGCTCGAGGTCGATCTGGCCGACGTGGTGATCACCTACATCGATCACCTCGAGCGCCGCGGCGAGCTCGATCTCGAGGCCGCGACCGAGTTCCTGGTCCTGATCGCTGCCCTGCTGGAGCTGAAATCGCGGCTGCTGCTCCCCGGCGAGGAGATCGACGAGGTCGATCTGGACCCGGGTGAGGCGGCCGAGGAGCTGCTCCACCGCCTGCTCGCCGCCCACCGCTACCGAGCCGCGGCCGCCCACCTGCATGGCCTGCTCGCCGACGAGGAGGGCCATCGCTTCCGCTCGGCGCCGCTGCCGCCGCAGCTGCGCAAGGCCACGCTGACCGATGCGCACGCCGTCTACACGCCGGCCACGCTGGCCAAGGCAATCGGGGGCCTGCTCCAGCTGCCGCCGCCGGTCGACCTGCAGCACGTGACCGTCCACAAGGTGACGGTCGCCGAGCGTCTCTCGCACCTGCGGGCGCTGCTCAGACAGGGGAGCTTCACCTTCTCAGAAGCGGTGGCCCGGGCCGATCGGGTGACGGTGGCGGTCACCCTCTACGCGCTGCTCGAGCTCTACAAGCAGGGCGAGGCGACCTGGACCCAAGCCGAGCCGTTCGCCGAGATCGACATCTCGTCCACGGTGGCCGCCGCCCAGAGGCTGAGTGCATGAGCCCGGCGACCGCCGAGCTCGAGCGCACGCTCGAGGGGCTTCTGTTCCTGAGCGCCGACCCCGTGACCCCGGCCGCGCTGGCCGAGGCCACCGGCGAGGAGCTGCACGAGGTGGTGACCGCCTTGGAACGTCTGCGCGAGCACTATGAGTTTGAGCGCCGCGGTTTCATCGTCCGCGAACTGGCCGGGGGATTCGTGCTCAGCACCCACCCCGACGTCGAGCCGGCCGCCCGGCGCCTGCTGGCCAAGCCCCGCACGCCGCCGCTGACGCCCGCGCAGGCCGAGACGCTGGCCATCGTCGCCTACCTCCAGCCCGTCTCGCGGCCCGAAATCGCCCGCATCCGCGGGGTCAGCGCCGAATCGGCCGCGGCCACCCTGATCGAGCGCGGGGTGATCGAGGAGGCCGGGCGCTCGCAGTTCGGCGCCGTGCTCTACCGCACCACCGAGCTGTTCCTCAAGCTCTTCGGGCTCGGTGCGGTGGGCGAGCTCCCGGCGATCGACGGCTTTGACCCCTCGGACGAGTTCGAGCAGGAGCTGCGCGACCGTCTTCTGCGGGCCGGCGAGGCCCGGAGCGGGGTCGGCCCCGCCCCGGCGGTCGCCAACGGCAGCGAGCCCTGAACCCCCTGCCCAGCCGGCCGAGTGGCCGCGGTGGGCCGTCGCTAGAACCCGAAGGCCGGTACTCAGCTCGACGGGGCCCGTACCGGATCAGCTACGAGCTCGCCGACGACCGGCGCCAGGTCGCTGTGATCGCGACCCGACCTGCAAAACGCGCAAAACCCGGACGGGCAGCCCAAGCTTTTCCGCTCGCGCAGGCTCAGCCCCAATATTGCGCCAAACTTGCCGGCCGGCGCCAAGGTTTTCACAAAATGCATGCTCTTCGGCAACCGAGGGCGCGCCGGCGTACCCCACCCACACCCCTGATCCCTGACGACCCCTGACCCCTGACCAAACTGCACATATCGCGTCACGACGTCGTACCACGATATCGTGTTACGATATGGGACGTGGAGCCCAGCCCCGACCAGTACGCCCGGCTGCTCGAACTGCGCGCCCGACTACGCCGGTTTCTGCACTGGAGCGAGGAGCAGGCTCACGACGCCGGAATAACCCCCGCCCAGCATCAGCTGATGCTGGCCATCCACGGCTTCCCGGGTCCCGAGGACCCGACCGTCTCGGACGTGGCCGGGGTGTTGTTCCTGCGCCACAACAGCGTGGTCGGACTCGTCGATCGAGCCCAGGCCGTAGGGCTGGTGGAGCGCCACCGCGATCCTGAACGTCACGCCTTGGTTCGGCTGCGGCTGACCCTCGAAGGCAGGCGCCAGCTCGCCGACCTGACCCTGGCTCACCTCGACGAGGTGCAGCGGCTCGCCCACGACCTGGAGGCCCTGTGGGCCGCTGCCGGCCGCTCCACACCCGACGTCCGCTCGACACCCGAGGTCCGCTCCACCGCCGACGCTGATACTCACACGCCGGCCCGATGAACCCGCGCGTACGGCTGGACCACCTCGGCGACTTCGCCGTCGAGCCGCGGATGGGCGTGATCGCGCTGCTCGCCGTCCCGGTCGGCGCCGCCAGCGCCGGGCTGGCCGTCGGCCTTCTGCGGCTGATCGGGCTGATTACCAACCTCGTCTTCTACGGGCGCTTTGCCACCGGTCTGGTCGCCCCGGGGACCGGACCCCACACCTCGCCGCTGCTGATCCTGCTGGCGCCGGTGGTCGGGGGCCTGATCGTCGGCCTCATGGCCCGCTACGGCTCGGAGAAGATTCGCGGTCACGGGATGCCCGAGGCGATCGAGGCGATCCTGGTCGGAGAGAGCCGCATCCAGCCCCGAGTCGCCCTGCTCAAGCCGATTTCGGCCGCGATCAGCATCGGAACCGGCGGTCCCTTCGGGGCCGAGGGACCGATCATCATGACCGGCGGGGCGGCCGGCTCGATCCTGGCCCAGCTGCTGCACATGACCGCCGACGAGCGCAAGACGCTCCTGGTGGCCGGCGCCGCCGCGGGCATGGCGGCCACCTTCAACGCTCCGCTGGCCTCGATCCTGCTCGCCGTCGAGCTGCTGCTGTTCGAATGGCGGCCGCGCAGCTTCGTCCCCGTGGTCAGCGCGGTGGCCACGAGCACGATCCTGCGGGGATTCGTGCTCGGTACCGGACCGCTGTTCGGGGTGACGATGAGCGGCGCCCATCTCGGGCCCGGGGTGGAGATGCTGTGCGTCGTGGCCGGCCTGCTCGGCGGTCTGCTCGCGGTCGCCGCCACGAGCCTGGTCTACCTGGCCGAAGACGGCTTTCGACGGCTGCCGGTGCACTGGATGTGGTGGCCGGCGATCGGCGGGCTGATCATCGGCGCCGGTGGACTGGTCGAGCCCCACGCGCTCGGGGTCGGATACGACGTGATCGATCAGCTGCTGACCGGCCACGCCGCCCTCTCGCTCGTGATCGGGATCCTGGTCGTCAAGACCACGATCTGGTCGCTCTCGCTCGGCTCGGGCACGTCGGGGGGAGTACTCGCGCCGGTGTTCATGATCGGCGCCGCCCTCGGGGCGCTCGAAGCCCACGTGTTTCCACCCGTGGCGCCCGGGTTCTGGGCCCTGGTCGGGCTGGCCGCGGTGATGGGTGGCGTGATGCGCTCGCCGCTCACCGGGATCGTGTTCCCGCTCGAGCTGACTCACGCCTGGGGGCAGATCCTGCCGCTGGTGATCGCCGCCACCGCCGCCTACGCGGTCTCGACCCTGCTGCTCAAGCGGTCGGTCCTGACCGAGAAGATCGCCCGCCGCGGCCTTCACCTGACGCGCGAGTACTCGGTCGATCCGCTCGAGCTAATGCTGGTCGACGACGTGATGGACGCTCCCGTCCCGGCGCCCGCGCCCGCCCACGCCCTCGAGCCGGACGCTGGCCCGCCCGCGCGCGAGTTGCCGACCGTGTTCGCCGACGACACCCTGCGCCACGTCGCCTACTGCTTCGCCGAACAGGAGTGGGAGACCGCGACCGTGGTGGAGCGCTCAGACCACGGCGAGGTGGTCGGGGTGATCACCACCCAGCACCTGCTCGCCGGCCGGCTGCGCGACCTGCGCGAGGAGCAGATCCGCGAACGGGCGATCAGGCGAGGCCCAGCCATCGGCTGAGCGCCTCGCCGTCGCGCTCCAGCGCGCGGCGATGCTCGGCCGCCAGCAGCGCCAGGGGTTCGATTTCGACCGTCCCCCCGGTCAGGCGCCAGAGCGCCACGGCGCGCCCGCCGGCCAGCGCGAAGCCGCGAAAGATGCCGCCCGAGATCACGCGGCCGGCGTGCTCGCCGAGGACGGGCTCGCGCCCGTTCCAGCCGAGCAGGAGGGGCTCAAAGGCGCCGAGCAGGCAGGGACCGGGAAGGGGGGCGGCCCGCCCCCGGCGGGCGAGATCGACGAGGCCCCCGGGCGCCGGGCGCAGCTCGGAGGCGATCGCGGTCAGCCCGGCCCGCGCGTCGCGCAGCGGTAGTCCCGCCCACCGAGCCAGGTCGCGCTCGTCGGCGGGGCCGTGACCGGCCAGGTAACGGCGGGCAAACTCGGCCAGGGCCCGGTCGCGGGGGATCGGCCGCGCCCGCGGCAGCCAGTCGCGGACCAGCGCGTAGGCGTGGTGGCGCCCGATCATCGGTCCCCGCACGATCAGCCCGTCGATCGCGGCTCGGAACAGGAGCTGGATCAGGGCCTGACCCGTGACCGGGACGCCGGCGCGCTCGAGCCGCTCACGCAGCTGCAACCGGGTCAGCGGGCCATCGGCGCCCAGCGCCCGCTCGATCACGGTCAGTCCGCGCTCGGCGACCGCCGCGTCGATGCCCTCCTGGGCCAGCCGGGTGGCGCTCGAGGTCTTGAGCGGCGGCGTCATCAGCTGCTGTAAGAGCGGATAGTCCTCGCTGCGCACGAGGTGCAAGGTGCCTCGGTTGAGCCACGTCGTCAGCAGCGAGCGCTCCTCGGTCAGAGCGCGGTCGACGTCGGCGGCACTCAGGCCGCGGCTGCGAGCCCGGATCGCCAGTCGCGCCCCCCGCGGATCCTGGCCCTGGATGGCCAGCAGGCGCTCGGCCACGGCCAGCGGATCCCGGGCCGGGGCGCCGGCCAGCAGTTGGGCGGTCAGCCGCCGGGCGTGAACCTGATCCCCGCCCGCCCGGACGCTCACGCCGCCGTGGATTCGGCGGCGAGCTGGCCGCACGCCGCAGCGATCTCGCGCCCCCGGGTGAGACGGACCGTGGCCGGTATGCCCTGGCGCTCGAGCTCGGCCCGGAAGGCCTCGATCGCCTTGGGGCCCGAGCCCTCGTAGGGCGAGTCGGTCGGGTTGTAGGGGATCAGGTTGACCTTGAACAGCCGCGGGTCCAGGAGCCCGGCGAGCGCCCGCGCCTGGGCGAAGGAATCGTTGACGCCGGCCAGCATCACGTACTCGACGAACACCATCCGGCGCTTGCGTTCGTAGTGGCGCCGGCAGGCGGCGAGCACGTCGGCGAGCGGATAGCGCTGATTGACCGGCATCAGGTCCGAGCGCAGCGCATCATCGGCGGCGTGTAGGGAGAGCGCGAGGCGGATCGGCATCCGCTCCTGCGTCAGCTGCTCGATGCCGGGAATCCAGCCAACGGTCGAGATCGCCGTGTGGCGGTGGGAGATCCCCAGGTCTGGCAGGCGCCGGCACGCCTCGAGCACCGCATCGAGGTTCATCATCGGCTCGCCCATGCCCATGAACACGGCGTGATCCACGGGACCTGAGCGACGGAAGTGAAGCGCCTGGTCGAGGATCTCCGAAGCGGTCAGGTTGCGCCCGAAGCGCATCTGTCCGGTGGCGCAAAAGGTGCAGGTCAGCGGGCAGCCCGACTGCGAGGAGAGACACAGCGAGCGGCGCCCGTCACGGTAGGTCATCAACACCGCCTCGAGCGGGCGTTCGTCTGCGGTCCGGAGCAGGGCCTTGACCGTCCCGTCCCGGGCGTGGGCTTCGTCTTCGGTGGTCAGGCTCGAGAACGGCACCGCGTCGGCCAGCGCGGCGCGCAGCTCGAGCGGCAGATTGGTCATCGCGGCGAAGTCCTCGGCCCCCTGTGCAGCCCAGCCCCAGATCTGGCGGCTGCGGTAGCCGGGCTGGCCCAACTCGGCCAGCGTGTTGTCCAGGAGCTCGAGGTCCATGCTCACTATGGTGACAGCGGACATGCGCCTCGCGAAGTTTCTGGCCAACGCCGGTGTCGCCAGCCGCCGGGCCGCCGAGGAGATCGTGCGGGCCGGCCGGGTCAGCGTCGACGGGGAGCAGGTGCTCGATCCGGCCCGGGCCGTGACCCCCGAGACGGGCGTTCAGCTCGACGGCGCTCCCGTCGTCCTGGAGACGACCCGCGCCGTCTACGCGGTCAACAAGCCGGCCGGCGTCGTCTCCACCGCCTCAGACCCCCAGGGGCGTCGGACCGTCGTTTCGTTGATCGAGTCCGAGCTGCGGCTGTACCCGGTCGGGCGCCTGGACATCGATACCACCGGTCTGATCCTGCTCACCAACGACGGCAGCCTCGCCTATCAGATGATGCACCCCGGCTTCGAGGTCCCCAAGACCTACCGAGCCCGGGTGTGGAAGCCGCCCGTGGGGGAGGAGGCGCTCGCCGCCCTGCGGCGCGGTGTCGTGCTCGACGATGGGCCGACCGCCCCCGCCCAAGTCCGCCGCCTGCGCGCCGACACGATCGAGCTCACGATCCACGAGGGGCGAAAGCGCCAGGTCAAGCGCATGTGCGAGCACGTCGGGCACCGGGTGCGCAGCCTCGAGCGCGTCGCCTTCGGACCCCTGACCCTCGGCCCGCTCGGGCCCGGCGCATACCGGCGGCTTAGCAGCACTGAGGTGCAGGCCCTGCTGGCGGCGGCCGAGACCGCCTAACCGAATCGCAACTTGTCGCCTAGGTGCTGCACCGGCGCGGACGGCACTATCTAGGTTGGATGCTTCAGGAGCAAGGACAGGGCGACGCGCCGATCTCGTTCTCGACGGCCCCCGTGGCGGGCGCCGGCGCGACGGCCGGAACCGAGCCCCGGATCACGCTGGGCGGACTTCGCCGGCCGCACTGGACGACGTCCGTGCCCTGGCCGCGCTGGCGCTTTGGCGCGCTGGCGGGCCGGGTCGCCGTCGCCGCCCTGATCCTGGGCACGTTCCTGGTGGTGCTGGTCGCCGCGTCGGGCCCCTCGGTCCTGGTCCCCCGCAGCACCGTGGTCTACCCGGGCTGGCAGGCCGGCCCGCTGCACACGCTGATCCCGCTCATCACCCACAACCCGCACGCGATGGGGATCGCCTACAGCGCGGTGCTGATCCTGATGTTTGGCGCCTACGCGGTCGCGCTGGCCGCGGTGCGCGCGCTCTCGATGCGGGTGATCGTCGGGGCCGTGATCGCCCTGGAGCTGATCCTGCTGCTGAGCCCGCCGCTGCAGCTCAACGACGTCTTCAACTACCTCGGCTACGGGCGGCTGGGCGGTCTGCATCACCTCAACCCGTACACGCACGTGATCAAGCAGGAGTTCTTCGATCCCGTGTTCCGGTTCTCGAGCTGGCACAACCTGCGCAGCCCCTACGGCTCGCTGTTCAGCGCCATCACCTACCCGCTGGCGCTGTTGCCGCTGGCGGTCTCCTACTGGATCTTGAAAGTTCTGACGGTCGCGCTCAGCCTCGCGTTCCTGGCCCTGGTCTACCGGTGCGCCCGCCAGCTCGGGCGCGATCCGCGGTTCGCGCTCGTGTTCGTGGCCCTGAACCCGATTTACCTGCTCTACGCGGTCGGCGGCTTTCACAATGACTTCTTCATGCTCGTCCCGTCGATGGGGGCGATCACGTTGCTGCTCGCCGGCCGCGACCGTGCCGCCGGCGCCGCGATCGTGATCGCGATCGCGATCAAGTTCACCGCCGTGCTGCTGCTGCCGTTCCTGCTCGTGGCCGCTTTGACCCGGCCTCGGCGCGTGCGGCTGCTGGTCGGGGCCGCGCTCACCGCGGTGCCGATGGTCGCTATCCAGCTGGCCCTGTTTGGCCTCTCGATCCCCAACCTGTCGGATCAGAGCGCGCTGCTCACCGACTTCAGCGTCCCCAACGTCGTCGGCCTGGTGATCGGAACCGGCGGCGGCTCGCCCGGACTCCTGCGGCTGGCCACCGTCGCGGTGGTGCTCGTGGTCGCCTTCCAGGTCTACCGCCGCCGCGACTGGCTCTCGGCCGCCGGATGGTCGACCTTCGCGCTCATCGCCAGCCTCGCCTGGCTGGTTCCCTGGTACATCATCTGGCTGCTGCCCCTGGCCGCACTGGCCACCAATATCAACCTGCGCCGGGTCGCCCTGGTGATGACCGCGTACCTGATCTTCGCCTTCATGCCCGCCACCGGCCTATTCTTCTCCGCCCACGGGATTGACCTCCTCGGCAGCTCCGTCGGGCAGGCCTCGAAGTCCCATCAACATAAGCTCGCGGGTTGAGTAAACCCTGCGCCGGAGCGGGAAATTGTTAGCTTGGCGCCGTGCGCATTGAATCGCAGCTGCTAGCGGGCGTCCCCGGCTCAGTGCCAGGCGAGACGAGCGTGGGAGCCCGGCGCCGTTCGCGGATCGACCGCGTCGAGCTGGTGCTGCTGGCCGCGTTCGCGCTGATGTCAATGTGGATCGTCGCCGTCGACGTCTGGCAGGCCGTCGCCCACGACCGCGTCTGGACGGGCACCGACGGCTTCTTCATCGTCGATCAGATGCAGTACCTGGCCTGGATCCAGTCCGCCTCGCACCATCTCCTGGTCTCCAACCTGTTCGTGCTGCGCGACACTCCCTCGGACTACTTCCAGCCCGCCGTGGCGATCTCGGGGGTGGTGGCGGCGCTCGGGGTGGCGCCCTGGCTCGCGCTGCTGCTGTGGAAGCCGGTCGCAGTGGTCGGCACCTTCTTCGCCCTGCGCGCTTACGCCCACCGGACGGTGACGACGACCGGCCAGCGCCGCGCGGTGATCGTCCTCGGCCTGTTCTTCGGTTCCTTCACCATCGTCTACGGGTCGTTCGGGATCGTCGGCGACATGATGCCCGGCTGGCTTTCGTGGGGTTACCCGTTCGGGCTGATCGCGGTGGCGCTGATCGTGTTCGCGCTCCTCGGCTACGGGCAGGCCCGCGAGCGCGGCGAGCTGGCCTGGGGACCGGGACTGCTGGGCGCGGTGGCCAGCACGCTGCATCCGTGGCAGGGCGAGCTACTGATCCTGATCGTCCTCATGGCCGAGCTGATCCGGTGGCGTGAGCATCGGCGTGGGCAGGCCCTGGGGCTGCCGCTGCTGACGCTGGTGCTGACCGGAGCGCCACTTCTTTACTACCTGGCCCTCGGGCACATCGACCTGTCCTGGGGGCTGGCCCGCGAAGCCAGCAAGCACACATTCTCGCTGGGCACGATCGCGCTCGGGGTTGCGCCGCTGGCGCTGGTGGCGGCGCTTGGCTATCGCGGGCGCCCGCGGAACTTCCTCGAGCTCATGACCCGGCTGTGGCCGCTCGCCGCGCTGCTCATCTGGGGGCTGTCGGCCTCGGCTCTGAGCGCCACCCCGCTGCACGCCTTCAACGGGATCACGCTGCCGATGGCGGTGCTCGCCGTCACCGGCGTCACCCGGCAGGGCTGGCATCGTTTGCCGCGGGCGCGGATCGCCGGCGCGCTCGCGCTGGCCGCCGCGACGATTCCCGCCAATGCCTACGCGATTGTCGTCGCCCCGACCTACGTCGCGCCGACGTCCGGCAACGCCAACTTCATCACCCGCGACGAGCACCGGGCCCTGGCCTTCCTGCGTCGCGATCCCGACGACGGCGGCGTGCTGACCCAGTTCTACCTGGGCGAGACCGTCCCCGCCCAGACCGGCCGTCACACCCTGGTCGGCGACTGCCTGTGGTCACAGCCGGCCTGCATGCCGCGTTCGCTGACCGCCGACGCCCTGTTTGAAGGCAAGATGACCCGCGCTCAGGCGCGCGCCTTCGTGCGCTCGAGCGGGGCGCGCTTCGTTCTCGCCAGCTGCGCGCCGCGCGTCAACCTGCGGCGCCTGCTGGGCCCGCTGATCGTTTCTGTGCACCGCTTCGGGTGCGCGGCCGTGCTTGACCTCGGCCAGGCCGGTAAGGCCGAGGGTCCTCTGGCAGAATTACCGACTCATGCGGCTGTTCGCGCTCCGCGGCGCCAATAGCGTCGAGGCGAACCAGTCAGACGCGATCCTCGAGGCCACCGACCTGCTGATCCGTGAGCTGATGGATCGCAACTCGCTGACGCCGGAGGCGATGGTGAGCTGCATCTTCACGCTCACCGAGGACCTGGACGCCGAGTTTCCCGCCGTCGCCGCGCGCCGGCTGGGTCTGGATCGGGTGCCGCTGCTGTGCGCTCGCGAGGTCCCGGTGCCGGGCGCGCTGCCGCGCGTGATCCGCGTCCTGGTCCACTACTACGCGGACCCCGAGCACCAGCCTCGGCATGTGTACCTGGGCGCGGCCCGAGCCCTGCGCCGCGACCTCGAATCGGCACAATGAGCGGCATGGCGATCGAATTTGGTGAGCGCATCCGGCGGATCCCCGCCTACCCGCTGGCGGCCGGCTATGACCTCGGTCAAGACGTGGCGATGATGGCCTCCAACGAGTGCTGGGTGGCGCCCGGACAGAGCGTGATCGACGCTGCCGCCGGGGCTCTGACCGGCGTTCACCGCTACCCGGACCCGGCCTACGCGGCGCTGCGCAAGGCGCTCTCGGAGCGCTACGGGATCGCGCACCAGCGGATCGCCCTGGGCAACGGCTCGTGTGACCTGCTGCTCGCCGCCGGCGAGGCGCTGCTCGAGCCCGGCGCGGAGATCGTCTACGGGTGGCCCGCCTTCAGCGTCTACCCGCACTTGGCCGCCGCCTCCGGCGCCCGCGGAATCCAGGTCCCGCTGGACTCCGAGGACCGTCACGACCTCGACGCGATGGCCCGGGAAATAACCGTCGCCACCCGGCTGGTCCTGGTCTGCAACCCCAACAACCCAACTTCGACCTCGTTGCCGCTGGAGGCCGTCGAGGCCTTCCTCGAGCGCGTGCCCAGCCACGTGTGCGTGATCCTGGACGAGGCCTATTGCGAATACGCGCTCGTCCTCGGGGACACCTATGCGTCGCTAGAGCTGCTGCGCCGGTGGCCCAACCTGGTGCTGCTGCGGACCTTCTCCAAGGTCTACGGCCTGGCCGGACTGCGGGTCGGCTACGGGTTGTGTGGCTCGGAGGACTTCCGCGCCGCCGTGGATCAGGTTCGCCAGCCCTTCTATCTCAACATGGCCGCCCAGGCGGCCGCCGTGCAGGCGCTCAATCACCAGGACGAGGTCGAGCGCCGCGTGGCCCGGACCGTGGCCGCCCGCCTCGAGCTGACCTACGGGCTGCGTGAGCTCGGCCTGTGGACGGCTGACTCAGACGCCAACTTCGTCTGGACCCACCTGCCCGACGAGGTCGTGGAAGCGGATCTGATCAACGGCCTGGCCGAGCGTGGCGTGCTGGTCAGGGCCGGGGCCTCTCTGGGTCGCGAGAACTCGCTGCGGGTCACGGTCGGCTCCGATTCCGAGAACGCCCGCTTCCTGACCGCCCTCGCCCAGTTGCTCTAACGCCACCGGCCGGGCCTAGCGCCAACGGGCGGGCCTAGCGCCAACGGGCGGGCCTTGGCAGAACCGCCTGGGTCTGGTAGAACCCGCAGCGCGCATGAACGAGCCTGCCCGGACCGCGACTCGCAGCACCGACGCCGCCTTCGGCTGGTCCTTCTACGCGCGCTTCTACGCCTGGCGATTTAGCTAGGCGCCCGACCCTCGACCGCAAGGTCGCCCTGCGCCCGCCTGGTGGCGGGACAGCTCGGAGGTCGGGCGCCGGAGAACCCCCAAGTGGGGCCGTTTACGGCTCCGCAACCGGCCCGCGCGCCGCTTCTCGTAGATTCCCAGGTACAGGAAAGGACCAGCAGATGATGATCGTGATGAAACCGACCGCCACCGAAGAGGAGGTGGAGGCAGTACTTGTCGACCGGGTGCTGCCGATCTCCAAGCCGTACAAGCTCGCCTCGGCCGAAATCGCCCACGGTCAGCGCTCGGTGCTCGACATCGGCGGGCGCCCGGTGGGTGGCCCGCACTTCGCCCTGATCGCCGGGCCGTGCACGGTCGAATCGCGCGACCAGACGCTCGAGACCGCCCGCATCGTCTGCGACGCCGGGGCGACGCTGTTTCGCGGCGGCGCCTACAAGCCCCGCACCTCACCCTACGCTTTTCAGGGACTGGGCCAGGAGGGTCTGCGGCTGCTCGCCGAGGCCAAGGCACAGACTGGCCTTCCGATCGTCACCGAGGTCATGGACGCGCGTGACCTCGAGGCCGTCCTCGAGGTCGCCGACGTGATCCAGATCGGCGCGCGCAACATGCAGAACTACACGCTGCTCACCGAGATCGGGCGCTCGGGGTGCCCGGCAATGATCAAGCGCGGGCTCTCGAGCACGCTCGAGGAGCTGCTGATGGCCTCCGAGTACATCCTCAAGGAGGGCAACGAGTCGGTGATGCTGTGCGAGCGGGGGATCCGGACGTTCGAGACCGCCTACCGCTTCACTCTGGACCTGATGGCCGTCCCAGTGCTCAAGGAGATGACCCACCTGCCGGTGATCGTCGATCCCAGCCACGCTGCCGGGCGCCGTGACCTCGTCCTGCCGCTGTCCATGGCGGCGGCCGCCGCGGGCGCCGACGGGATCATCGTCGAGGTCCATCCGGCCCCCGACGAGGCGATCTGCGACGGGCCCCAGCAGCTGGTCGCCGCCGAGTTTCAGGACTACGCCGATCGCGTCCGGGCGGCGGCGGCGCTGGCCGGCAAGGTGGCCGCTGAGCCGATCGCCGCCGGAGCGCTGCAGCTGACGTGACCATCACCGGTTCATCACTGAGCGACGCGGTGCGCGACCGGCGGATCGAGCGGCTCGTGCCGCTGGCCGCCCCGCGCGAGCTGATCGAGGAGCTGCCGCTCGCCGACGCGCACGCCGCTGTCCTCACGCGCGGCCGGGCCGAGGTGTCGGCCGTCCTGGACGGGCGAGACGACCGCCTGCTGGTGGTGGTCGGCCCGTGCAGCGTCCACGACGTCGAGGCCACGTACGAGTACGCGCAGCGACTCAGCGAGCAGGTCAAGCGGCTCTCGCCTGACCTGTGTGTGGCCATGCGGGTCTACTTCGAGAAGCCCCGCACCACGATCGGCTGGAAGGGGCTGATCAACGATCCCCATCTCGACGGCTCCAGTGACGTCAACACCGGCCTGCGGATGGCCCGGCGACTGTTGCTCGAGGTCCTGGCGCTCGGCCTGCCGGTGGGGTGCGAATTCCTGGATCCGATCACCCCGCAGTACATCTCTGACGTGGTCAGCTGGGGAGCGATCGGCGCCCGCACGGTGGAGAGCCAGATCCACCGCCAGCTCGGCTCCGGCCTGTCGATGCCGGTCGGCTTCAAGAACCGCACCGATGGCAACCTCCAGGTGGCGGTCGATGCCGTCCGCGCGGCCGGCGCCACCCACGCCTTTGCCGGCATCGACGTGGACGGAACCCCGGCGATCCTCTACACGCGCGGCAACCAGGACTGCCACATCATCCTGCGCGGCGGCAAGGGCGCCCCCAACTACGGCATCGAATCGATCGCGCAGGCGCTGGGCCTGCTGCGCGGCGCCTCGCTGCCCGAGCGGGTCATGATCGATCTCTCGCATGACAACAGCGGCAAGGATCCCGCGCGCCAGCCCGCGGTCGCCGCCGCGGTCGCTGATCAGGTCGCGGCCGGTGAGCTTGCGATCGTCGGGGTGATGCTCGAGTCCTTCCTGGTCGCGGGCCGTCAGGACCTCGGCGGTACCGAGCCCCTGACCTACGGGCAGTCGATCACCGATGGCTGCATCGGCTGGGACACCACGGTCGAGGTCCTCGACGGTCTCGCCGAGGCGGTTCGCGCCCGCCGGGGCGCGGCGTAGCCAGCCCGGACATGAGGGTCGCGGTCATTGGGGTAGGGCTGATCGGCGGCTCGGTGGCGCTCGCCGCCCGCGAGCGGCTCGGGGCCACGGTGTGCGGCTATGACCGCTCCGAGCAGGCGCTGCACCGTGCCCGGCAGCGGGGGGCCGTGGACACGGTCGCCGCCAGCGTCGAGGAAGCGGTCGCCGAGGCCGAGGCGGTGTTCGTGGCCGTGCCCGTCGGCGGGCTGCCCGATCTGGTCGGCGAGGCGCTGGCCGGGGCGCCGGCCGACTGTGTGATCACCGATGTCGGGTCCACCAAGCGCGCGGTCGTCGCCGCCCACGACGATCCCCGCTTTGTCGGCGGGCACCCCCTGGCCGGGGCCGAGAACTCGGGGGTCGAGCACGCTCGCTCGGATCTGTTCGAGGGCGCCACCTGGTACCTGACCCCGGGGGCCGGGACCTCGGGCATCCTCTACGAGCGCCTGCACCGGCTCTTGCACGGGCTCGGCGCCCAGCCGACCGCGATCGACCCCGAGACCCACGACCGGATTCTGGCCACCGTTTCGCATCTGCCCCACGTGTTCGCCAACGTGCTCGTCTCCCAGGCCGCCGGCACCCTGGCCGCCGGGGGCGAGCGATTGCCGGCCACCGGGCCGAGCTTTCGCGACGCCACCCGGGTTGCGGGCGCGCCCAGCGCGATCTGGACCGATATCTACTTGTCCAATCGCGCCGCTCTGACTGCCGAGCTCGACGCCGCGCTCACTCGCCTGACCGAGATCCGGGCCGCGCTCGCCGCCGGGGACGGGGGCGCCATCGCCCGCTGGAACGACGCTGCCGCCCACGACCGCCGGCGCCTGCTCGAGGGTCAGCTGGCCGGTGGTCAGCTGTTTGAGCTGCGCGCCTCGGTCCCCAACCGCCCCGGCGTCATCGCCCAGCTCGCCCTGGAGCTGGGCCGGGCCGGGGTCAACATCACCGATCTGGCGCTGTATCCGGCCGGTGACATGAGCGAGGGCGTAGTCGCGCTCTGGATCGCGGGCGAGGAGCCGGCCGCCCACGCCGAGGCGCTGGTGGGCGGGCTCGGCTTTCCGGTGGCCCGGGCGTGAACCAGCGCTTTGACCCTGGCCTGCGGCTGCGCGGGCGCCTGACTCCGCCGGCCGACAAGTCGATCTCGCATCGGGCGGCGATCGTGGCGGCGATGGCCGCCGAGCCGGTGCGGGTCAGCAACTACCTTCAGGCCGCCGACACGCTCACGACCCTTGAGGCCGTCCAGGCGGTCGGGGCGATCGTCGAACATCGCGATGGCCAGGTGAGGATCAGGGGCTGCGGGATGCGCAACGCCCGTGCCCCCGATGAAGCCATCGATGTCGGCAACGCCGGGACCCTGATGCGGCTGCTTCCCGGGTGGCTGGCCTTCCAGCAGGGCTCGGACTTCACCCTCGACGGCGACGAGTCGATTCGCCGCCGACCGATGGACCGGATCGCCGAGCCGCTGGAGGCGATGGGGGCCCGGTTCACCGCCCGGGACGGGCGCTACGCGCCGTTCACCGTCCACGGCGCGGCGCTGACCGGGATCGACTACGAGCTTCCCGTGCCCAGCGCCCAGGTCAAGTCCTGCGTCCTGCTCGCCGGACTGGCCACCAGCCGCACCTCGGTGCTCGAGCCGGTCCCTTCGCGTGACCACACCGAGCGGATGCTCCTCGGCGCCGGCGCCGCCGTGCAGCGCGAAGCGGTCGGAGGCGGGGTGCGGACGGCGATCGGCAACGCCGACGAGCTCGAGCTCGAGGGCGTGAGCGTGCCCGGGGACATGTCGAGCGCGGCCTTTTTGATCGCCGCGGGCGTGATCACCCGGGGCTCGCGCTTCGTTCTCGAGGGCGTCGGGGTCAATTGGACCCGGACCGGTTTCGTCCGGATCGCCCAGCGGATGGGAGCGGTGGTGGTCGGCGAGTTCGAGCCCGAGGGCAGCTTCGGCGCCGCCGAGCCGGTGTGCGACCTCGACGTCAGCGCCGGGCCGATCGAGGCCACCGCCGTGACGGCCGACGAAGTCCCGCTGGCCATCGACGAACTGCCGCTGGTCGCGCTGCTCGGCTGCTTTGCCGAAGGGGAGACGATCGTCCGGGGTGCGCACGAGTTGCGAGTCAAGGAGTCAGACCGGATCGCGACTGTGGTGGACGGCCTGCGCGGCCTGGGGGCCGACATCGAGGGCTTCGACGACGGCTTCGCGGTCCGCGGCACCGGCGGCCTGCGGGGCGGGCAGCTCGAGGCCCACGGCGACCATCGCCTCGCCATGCTCGGCGCGGTGGCCGGCCTGGGCTCTGATCAAGGCGTCGAAGTGCTCGGGATGGAGGCCGCGGAGGTTTCCTATCCCGGGTTCGCCGACGACGTGGCCGGGCTGGCGTCCTGATGGTGGTCGCGATCGACGGGCCCGCGGGCGCCGGCAAATCGACCGTGGCGCGGGCCGTGGCCGATGAGCTCGGATTCACGTTCCTCGATTCGGGCGCGATGTACCGGTGCGTCGCCCTGGCCGCGCTGGAGCGGGGCGTGGAGCCCGCCGCGGTGGCCGGCCAGCTCCGGATCGAGCCCTACGACGCGGTCCGGCTTAACGGACGCGACGTGAGCGTGGCGATCCGGGCGCCGGCGGTGTCCGAGGCGGCCTCCCGGGCGGCCGCCGACCCGCTCGTCCGGGCCGCGATGGTGGTCGCGCAGCGCAACCTGCTGAGCTCCGGAGACTGGGTCGCTGAAGGGCGCGACATCGGCACCGTCGTGGCCCCCGACGCCGCGGTCAAGGTGTTCCTCAGCGCCAGCCCCGAGGAGCGCGCCCGCCGCCGCGCCGCCCAGATCGGCGCCGATCCGGCCACCGTCCTGGCCGAGCAGACGATCCGCGATCAGCGCGACGAGACCCGCGAGCATTCGCCGCTGACCGCCGCCGAGGGGGCGGTCATGCTCGACACCACCGGTCTGCCTCTGGCCGAGGTGGTGGCCCGAATCAGCTCGTTGGCTCGCTCGGCAGCCTGATGGTCATGACCGAACGCCGGCGAGGCGCCGGACGCGTTGGCTGAGGGACGTTTTGGGCTGGGGAAGGGGGGAGAGGAGCCCCTGGCGGGCCCAATACGACGAGCATCGCTCGACTTCGGGGGGCTCGTCGTGCGAGCCCCGGCCGCGAGCGTGGGCAGCCTCCCTTACCCTTCCCAAGCCTGAATGGCGCCCCAACCGGCTACGCGGTCTGACCCAGCGAGTCCGTTCCTAACCGAATCGGAGGCGGAACGGCCCAACCAGGCCTCATACTCAAGCCCATGAAGGTCGCGATCGTCGGTTATCCCAACGTGGGCAAGTCCTCGCTGGTCAACCGCCTCACCGAGTCCCGGGAGGCGGTCGTACACGAACGCCCCGGGGTGACCCGGGACCGCAAGGAGCTGCGCACCGATTGGAACGGCCGGACGCTGACGCTGATCGACACCGGCGGCGTCGACCTCGAGGATCGCGACGAGCTCGCCGGGCAGATCCAGGCTCAGGCCCGGGCCGCGCTCGCCGATGCGGACGTGGTGGTGCTGGTGGTCGACGCCAAGGCCGGTCTGCGCCCCGGCGACGAAGAGCTGGCCGACTTGCTACGCCGCAGCCCGTTGCCCGTGTTGGTGGCCGCCAACAAGGTCGACACGGTCACCGACACGCCGCTCGCGGCCGAGTTCTTCCGGCTCGGGCTCGGGGACCCGCTGCCGGTCTCCGCCGCCCAGGGCCTGGGCACCGGCGACCTCCTGGACCGGATCGTGGCGCTGGGGCCCGAAATCGGTGAGGAGTCCGAGGAGAATGACCTCGCCGTGCGCCTGGCCCTGATCGGGCGCCCGAACGTCGGCAAGTCCTCACTGGTCAACCGCTTCGCCGGGGGCACCGACGGCGCAGCCGGTGGTCAGCGGGTGATCGTCTCGGCGCTGGCCGGGACGACGCGGGACGCGATCGACCTTCCACTCACCTATCGCGATCGCGAGCTGATCCTGGTCGACACGGCCGGGATCCGGCGCGCCGCCAAGGTGGGGGAGTCGCTGGAGTACTACACCTCGCTGCGCTCGCGCCGGGCTGCGGAGCGCGCCGACGTGGCGCTGGTGGTGTGCGACGCCAACGACGGCGTGACCAGCCAGGACCTCCGGGTGGCCGAGATGGCCATGAAGAGCGGCTGCGCCACCGCGCTGGTGCTCAACAAGTGGGACATCGCCGAGAACGTCGACCTCGACCACGAGCGTGCCCACGTCAACCGCAAGCTGCGCCTGCGTCCCCGGGTGATGACCGCCAGTGCCAAGACCGGGCGCCACGTCGACCGGCTGCTGATCGAGGCGGTCACGTTGGCCGACCGCAGCCGCACCCGGATCCCCACCCCGCAGCTCAACCGCTTTCTGTCCGAGGTCACCGCCGCGCGCCAGCCCCCGGTGGGAGCCGGCGGCAAGGGCGCGGGCTCGGGGCACCGGCTGCGCCTGCTCTTCATGACCCAAACCGCCGAGCGGCCGCCGCGGTTCTCGATTCAGGTCAACTCGCGCGCCCGGGTGACCCGCGACTACGCCTACTTCCTCGAGAATCGCCTCCGCGAGCGCTATCGCTTCGAGGGCGTGCCGACGATCATCGACTTCGTGGCCCGCAACGAACGCCGGCCGGTCGGCGCCCGCGGCGCCCGCGGCGCCACGGCCTGAGCTACTCAAGGACCCGTGACCGAGACCAAGGTGACGAGCAGCGACGCCCCGGCGTCCGGGCCTCTGTCGGGGGAGCGATTTGAACACATCGTCCGGCGCCGGACCGCGCTGGTCGCGCTGGTCCTGGGGGTGATCGTCCTCGTCGTCCTGCTGGTCATCCGGGAATCCGGACCGCCCCCGCCGGCCACCGGCGCCGCTGCCCTGGTGCCCGCCGACGCGCTGGCCTACGTCAACGTGTCGCTCGATCGTGAGCGCCCCGCGGTCCGCCAGGCCGTCGACCTGGCCGAGCGCTTTCCCGACTTTCCGCTCGGCGCCGCCGCCGTTCAGACTCGGCTGGGGGCGATCCTGGCCGGCGGTCGTTCGGTCGATTTCTCCGGTGAGATCGGGCCCTGGCTGGGCAACGAGGCGTCCCTCGCCCTGCTCAACACCGCCACCTCGACGGCTGGTTCGCTGATCGTCCTCGATGTCCGCGACCCGAAGCGGGCGCGGGCCTTCCTGCGGGGACAGGGCGCGAGCGCCCACGGCTCCTACCGGGGCACGCCCCTGCTCGTGTATCCGACCGGAAGCGAGCTGGCCTTCGTCTCCCATTTCCTGGTCCTGGGGCAGGACAGCAGCGTGCGGGCGGCGATCGACGTCAACGCCGGCTCGTCGCGTTCGCTGGCCGGCTCGGCTGTCTATCAGCGCGCGGCCGCCGGTGAGCCCTCCGGGCGGGTGCTGGACGCCTACGCGTCGCTGGCTGGCGTACGGCGCGTGCTGACCGCCCAGGGCGGGGTGCTCGGAGCCCTGGGCGCGCTGCTCTACCAGCCTGCTCTCCAGGGGGTGGCGATCAGCCTCTCGCCCGCGTCCGGCGGAGCCCGAGTTCAGGTCCACAGCGCGCTTGATCCCGGCCTGGCGCGGGTCAGTGCCCCCGCGACCTCGGCCTTCAAGCCGACGCTGCAGGACGTGATGCCGACCGGCTCGATCCTGATGCTCGACGTCGTCGGGCTGGACCGCGTCGCCCCCTCGGTCCTCAACGCCGGCGCCGCGGCCGGCGTGGCGGGAGGCATTGGCCCGCTGCTCTCGCGCCTGGGCTCGGCGCTGGTCTCCGAGGGCGTCAACGTCCATGACCTGACCTCGATCTTCTCGGCCGAAACGGCGGTCGCGATCGTGCCGCACGCCAGCTCACCGACGCTGGTGATCGTCGCTCGCACCGCGCACGAGGCGCAGGTCCGCACCGAGCTCGCCCAGCTCCAGATCCCGCTCGTCCAGCTGTTCACGCCGCCCAACGCGCCCGCGGGCAAGGCCCCCGCCTTCAACGACCGCACGGTCGCCGGGATCCCGGTTCACCAGCTGGCGATCTCCAGCGGGCTCGAGCTCGACTACGCCGTCTTCCGCGGCTTGGTGGTGATCTCGACCAGCCTCGAGGGCGTCGCCGCCGTCGCCCAGCACAGCCACTCGCTGGGCAGCGATCCCGGGTTCCGGTTCGCGCTCGGCGCCCGGCCCGCGCGGCTCACCTCGTTGGTTTACCTCGACTTCGGACGGCTGCTCGCCCTCGGGCAGCAGACCGGGTTGACGCGCAGCACCCGGATCAAAGCGCTGCTCGGAGACCTCGAGAAGATCACCTCGATTGGCCTGAGCTCGACCCGGAGCCCGGGCCAGTCAACCGCCCAGCTTTCGATCCGCGTTCCGTGAGTCTCTGAGCCCTTGAGCCCGGCTGGCTCAGACCCCGGCGCTGGCTTGCGGGCCGCCCCAGCCGCTGGGCAGTTCGTGCAGCGCTCGGTCGACGGTCCGGACGATCCCGCGGGGGTCACCGACACCGCGGAAGGAGAAGTCGTAGTCGGCCTCGCCCGCGGTGTCGAAGTCCACCGTCCCGATCCGCAGGATCCGCTCGCGCAGCGACTGGGAGGCGTTCACGTTCTGGACCCGCTCGAGCCGCGTCTGGCGCAGCCGTCGCGACAGGATCCCGGTTTCGATCGTCAGGCGCCGGTTGGTGATCGAATAGGTGGTCTGGATGCGCTGGATCTGAGCGATCGCGAGCAGGAGCACGAACACCGCCAGCACGGCGATCACCACCCAGCCGAGCTGGACGTGCCTGGCGCTGAACGCGGTGATCACCCCGGCCAACACCCCGGCTGCGACTGCGGCCAGCAGGCCGCGGGTGAACAGGCCGGCCATCGACAGCCATGATGGATGGCCGTCGAAGAAGATGATCTCGCCCGGCTCTGCTTTCAAGGTCGGGAGCGTAAAGGGTGCCCGGGGGTGAAAGCGGCATCCTCGCCGCCTTCTAGATTCGAACCCCCATGCGCCTGAGCCTCTTTTGATCGCCCGTGTCGAACCGCTGACCCGGACCCGGGCGGTGCGCGGCCCGTTCGACTACCGGCTGGATCCCGAGGAGCACTCCGACGTCGGGGTCGGCTCGGTCCTGCGGGTGCCGTTCGGGGGGCGGCGCGCGCTCGGGGTCGTGGTCGCCCTGGCCGCTGACTCCGAGCTCGAGCCCGAGCGCCTGGCCTTTCCCCATCAGGTGCTGGCCGCGGCGATCCCGCCCGACCTCGTCGAGCTCGCCGCCTGGATGGCCCGGGAGTACTGCTCGACCCCGGCCCGCGCGCTGAGCCTTGCCCTGGCGCCGGGGACCGCCGAGGGGGTCACGGCCCGCCGGGCCCTGAGCGCGGCGCTGACGGCCGCCGGGACGGCCGCGCTCGAGGACCCCGAAAGCCGGCTCACCGACCGCCAGCGCGAGCTGCTGAGCGCGTTGCGCGAGCGCGGCCCCACGCTCGCCGCCGAACTCGGGACCCCGGGCCTGCGCCGGCTCGAGGCCCGCGACCTGGTCAGGCTCGAGACGCGGGTGCGCCCGCGGCGGCCGGTCGCGCGCCCGCTGGGGGCGTCCGCCGCCCTGGCCCCACCGCTGACCGCTGACCAGCAGGCGGCGCTGGCGCCGATCCTGGCCGCAATCGCCGACTCGCCGAGCGAGCCGACGCGCACGGCCACGCCGACGTCCGGAGAGCGGCGCTTCCTGCTCCACGGGGTGACCGGCTCGGGCAAGACCGAGGTCTACCTGAGCGCCGTGGCAGCCGCCTTGGACGCGGGCCTTAGCGCGATCGTGCTCGTGCCCGAGATCGCGCTCACGCCCCAGGTGCTGTGGCGCTTTCAGACCCGGTTTGGCGATGTGGTCGCCGTGCTGCACTCGGCGCTGGGGGCCGGCGAGCGCTACGACGAGTGGCTGCGGCTGCGCGACGGCGAGGCCCAGGTGTGCGTCGGCCCACGCTCGGCGATCTTCGCGCCGCTCTCGGACCTCGGGCTGATCATCATCGACGAGGAGCACGAGAGCTCGTACAAGCACGAAGGCGACCCGCGCTACGACGCCCGCAGCGTCGCTGAGCAGCGCGCCCGTCAGACCGGCGCCGTGCTGGTGGCCGGCAGCGCCACCCCGCGCCCGGAGAGCATGCGGGCGATGGCGCGACTGCGGCTGCCCGAGCGAGTAGACGGGCGGCCGATGCCCGCCGTGGAGGTCCTCGACATGCGCGGCCACCACGAGCCCCTGCACCCCGAAGCGCGGATCGCCCTGGCCGATCTGCGCCGGGCCGGCGGCAAGGCGATCGTCCTGCTCAACCGCCGCGGGTGGTCGAACTTCCTCTCCTGCCGGACCTGCGGACGGGTCTGGTTCTGCCCCAACTGCGAAGTCGCGCTGGTCCTGCACCGACAGGGTGATTTCGTCGCCTGCCATCACTGCGGGCACCGCGAAGTGGTGCCCAGCCGCTGCCCGACCTGCGCCTCGGTGAGCGTCGCGCGCCACGGGGCGGGGACCGAGCGCATCGAGCACGAGCTGCGCGCCGCGCTGGGCGGCGACGGCTTCCCGGTCTTCCGTCTCGATGCCGACGCGGCCACCCTCGAGCGCCGGGCGGCCACTCTGCAGAGCTTCGATCAGGCTGCGGCCGGGGTGCTGGTCGGGACCCAGATGGTGGCCAAGGGACACGACTTCGCCGACGTCTCACTCGGGGTGGTGCTCGACGCCGACCAGACCCTGCGCTTCCCGGACTTCCGAGCCGAGGAGCGGACGTTCGCGCTCGTCACCCAGCTGGCGGGGCGGACCGGCCGGGGTGCCGACGGGGGTCGGGTCCTCGTCCAGACCCTGGCCCCCGAGGCCCGCCCGATCGCCTTTGCGACCCGCCACGACTCCGAGGGGTTCGTCAGCGACGAGCTGCACCGCCGCGAGCTGCTCCGCTACCCGCCCTTCGCGACGCTGATCCGGATCGTCTGCTCGGCCCCCGAGGAGGCGCCGGCCCGGGCCACCGGCGAGGCGATCGCCGCCGCGCTGGGCCCGGGAACGGGGGATGTGCTCGGCCCGGCGCCCCTGTTTCGCCTCCGCGGCCGGGCGCGCAGCCAGCTCGTGATCAAGACCGGCGACCGCGGGGCGGCGATCGCGGCCGTCGGGACGGCGGTCGACCGGCTCGCCCCGGCGGCGGCCCGCGAGGGCGTCAGCGTCAGCGTCGACGTCGACCCACAGTGAGCAGTCCGGCCGGGAACTTGAGAGCCAGACACGGGGCCACCGGCCGCGGCCTCTAAAATGGATGTGGTGTCCTCACGTACCACAGAAGAGCCCGAGCGGCTCGAGGATCCCGAAGGCTTCGATGAGCTCGAAGAGGTCGTCGAGTCCGATCACGACGAGGAAGAGCTCGACCCCGAACTCGCGGCCCGGCGCGCGGCGGCGCTAGCCCAGGTCCGCAAGTTCGGCGATCCGGTCCTGAAGACGCGGGCCCGTCCCGTCGAGCACTTCGACGCCGCCCTGCGCGACGAGATCCAGCGGATGGGGGAGTTGATGAACGATGCCCTCGGTGTCGGTCTGGCCGCCAACCAGGTCGGTGTTCTGCACCGGGTGCTCGTCTACCGCGTGCAGCAGCAGTCGCCGGTGGCGGCGCTGATCAACCCCGAGATCGAGTGGACGGGAAACGAGGAGGAAACCATCGAAGAGGGCTGCCTGAGCCTGCCTGCGGTCCACGTCGACGTCGAGCGGCCGGTCCACATCCGGGTGCGGGCCTGCAACGAGTACGGCGAGCCGATCACCGTCGAAGCTTCGGGGCTCGAGGCGCGCGTGATCCAGCACGAGGTCGATCACCTGGATGGCAAACTCGTGTTCGATCGCGTCTCGCGCCCGCAACGCAAAGAGGCCATGCGGGCCCTGCGCGAGGCCCTGCCGGCCTAGCGCTGGTCGGCCGGGCCGGGATGCGCACTGTCTACCTCGGGACCTCTGAGTTCGCGGCCGGCATCCTGCGCGCGCTGGCCGGTTCGGGGCACCGGCCGGCGTTGGTGGTCACCCGCCCGGACCGGCCGCGGGGCCGGGGACGGCGCCTGACCGCGCCGCCGGTCGCCGACGCCGCCCGGGAACTCGAGATCGAGCTGTTTGCACCCGAGCAGGTCAACGACGACAGCGCGCGGGCCCGGATCGCCGCCGCGACCCCTGAGGTGGTGTGCGTGTGCGCGTTTGGCGCCCTGATCAAGGAGCCGCTCCTGTCGGACTTCGAGATGCTCAACGTGCATCCCTCGCTGCTGCCTCGCTGGCGCGGCGCGGCCCCGATCGAGCGGGCGATCATGTCCGGTGACCAACGCACCGGGGTCTCGATCATGCAGGTCACCGCCGGGCTGGACAGCGGCCCGGTGTGCGCTCAGGTCGACGTGCCGATCCAGCCCGAGGACACCTACGGGACGCTCGCCGCGCGCCTGGAGCTGCTCGGCGGGGGCCTGCTCGTCTCAGCCCTCGACGAGCGGCCGTCGTGCGCCGACCAGGACGAGGCCGGCGCCACCTACGCCGAGAAGCTGACCGCCGAAGAGCGCCTCCTGGACACAACCAAAACTGCCGCTGAGCTCGCCCGCCGGGTCCGCGCCCTGACCCCCCATATCGGCGCCGCGATCCTTCTGGCCGACGGCACCCGGCTCGGCGTCTGGGAGGTCCGGGTCGTGGACGCGGAAGCGGTCACCCCCGGGGAGGTGTCGATGGCCGGCCCGCTGCCGCGCCTCGGCGCCGCCGACGGTGCACTCGAACTGATCACTGTGCAGCCCCCCGGCAAGCGACCCATGCCCGGCTCGGACTACCTGCGCGGACACCGGCCCTGATGCCCACGCCCCGCCCGGGCGGGCGCAAGAGCCCGCGCGTTTCGCCCGCCCGGGCGTGTGCGTTCACGGTTGTCCGCCGGGTGTTCGAGCAGGGTGCTTACGCCGACCGCGCGCTGGCCGGGGAAGCCTCCGGCCTGGAGCCCCGTGACCGCGCGCTGGCCATGTCACTCGCCTACGGCGCTGTGCAGCGGCGCGCGACCCTCGACCACGTGGCCGCCCAATTGTCGGCGCGACCGCTCGATCGGCTCGATCCGCCCGTACTGGCGGCGCTGCGCCTCGGGCTGCACCAGCTCCTGTTCTCAGACGGGATCGCCGAGCACGCCGCCGTGCACGAGAGCGTCGAGCTCGCCAAGGCGGCCGGGGGCCGGGGCTCGGGGCTGGTCAACGCCGTCCTGCGGCGGGCCACCCGCGAGGGCCGCGCCCTACTGGCCGACCTCTCGGATGCCACCGCCCCCGAGGCCGCCGTCCGGCACTCGGTGCCCGGGTGGCTGGCCGAGCTGTGGTGGCATGAGCTCGGTGCGGAGCGGGCGCGGGCGCTGTTGGCGGTGATCAACGACCCGGCCGAGTCAGCCCTGCGCGTCAACACCCTGGTCAGCGACCGCACGTCCGTCCTGGCCGAGCTTCCCGGGCCCGCGCAGACCGTGCCGGAGCTGCCCGAGGCTCTGGTGTTCAACGGGGCCTTTGACGTGCACGGCTCCGAGTTGTGGCGGCGCGGGGCGATCATGGCCCAATCCCGCGGCTCGATGCTGCCCGCCCGGGCGCTCGCACCGAGCCCTGGCCAGCGGGTGCTCGATCTATGCGCCGCCCCGGGCGCCAAGACCAGCCACCTGGCCGCCCTGATGGAGGGCGACGGGGAGGTGGTCGCCGTCGAGCGCCATTCCGGCCGCGCCCAGGCGCTGGTGCAGACGGCGGCGCGGATGGGAGCCAGCGGCGTGCGGGTGGTGACGGCCGACGCGACCGACGCGGCAAGCGCTGACGCCTGGTCGGCCGGGGGGTCCTTTGACGCCGTGCTCGTCGACCCGCCGTGCAGCGGCCTGGGGACGCTCCAGTCCCGGCCCGATCTGCGCTGGCGCACGAGCCCGGAGCGGATCGCCGATCTGACCCAGGTTCAGGCCCGGGTCCTGCACGCCGGGGCGCAGGCCACCGCCCCGGGCGGGGCGCTCGTCTATTCGGTCTGCACGATCTCTCGGGCCGAGGGCGAGGAGACGATCGCGGCCTTCCTGGCCGAGCACTCCGAGTTCGAGCCCGAGGACCTCAGCGCACTGCTCCCGGTGGCTTCTGAGGGCCCGTTCCTGCGCACGATGCCCGATCGTGACCGCACCGATGGCTTCTTCATCGCGCGGCTGCGGCGCGCCGGTCGCCGCGACAACCATTAGCCTGTGACCGGTGAAAGATCCGTCACCGGAGGTCAAGCTCGGGCCGGAGTGCCCAGGCTGTGGCGAGCCGTGGCTGCGCCCGACCGCGGTTCCCGGGCGCTACCGCTGCGTCTACTGCCTCAAGCGCTACGAGCTCGTCTCGGTGTGCCCGAACTGCGGTGAGCACTCGACGATCGTGCGCATGTCGAGCACGATGTTCGTGGCCTGCAACCATTGCCAGGCCAGCATGCTGGTAGAGGTCTGACCAGTGAGCGATCCCGGCGACTCCCGCTCCGCGCGACTGCGCGAGCTGCACGTCGCGCCTTCGATCCTGTCGGCTGACTTCGCGGGGCTCGGCGCCCAGGTACAGGAGGTGCTCGACGCCGGGGCGCGGGTCATTCACGTGGATGTGATGGACGGACGTTTCGTGCCCCCGATCACCTTCGGCGCCGTGATCGTGGGGGCGCTGGCCGACCTCGTCCACGCCGCCGGGGCGATCCTCGACGTCCACATGATGGTCGATCGCCCCGAGCGTCACGTGGATGACATCGCCTCGGCCGGCGCCGACAGCATCACCGTCCACGCCGAGGCCACCCCTCACCTGCACTACACGCTGGCCGCGATCCGCGCGGCCGGGTGCACGGCCGGAATCGCGCTGTGTCCGGGCACCCCGCTATCGGCTCTGGACGAGGTCGCGATCGAAACCCTCGACCTCGTACTCTGCATGAGCGTCAACCCGGGCTGGGGCGGCCAGAAGTTCATCCCCGGCTCGCTCGGCAAGCTCGAGCGGATGCGGGCCGCGCTGCCCGACGAGATCGGCCTCGAGGTCGACGGCGGGGTGGCGGTCAAGACTGCCGGCCCAGTCGCTCGGGCCGGGGCCAACCTGCTGGTCGCCGGCGCCGCCGTGTTCGGGTCTGATGATCCGGCCACGTCATATGCCGCGATCCTGGAGGCCGCTGGCTCGGTTCGTTGACCCCGTGGCGTCTGGCCTCGCGCCGGCGTACATGGGCCGGGGAACGGGGACGGTGGCCTGGTTACCGGCCGCCTACCGGCCGTCGCCCACCTCGGGTGGCGAAAGCGGGGCCAGTACGCGCCCCTTGTCGTAGTAGGCCCGCCCTCGTGTCGGGTTCCCATTCTCAAGCCGCCGTTCGCTTGCGCCCTAGCTTGCGTCGGCGGCGAACGTGCGTCCTGCTACGGCATCGCCGGCCGGGCGGCGGCCGTGACGTCGTTTGCGACCGCGGCCCCCCGGCGGTAGACCAGGGCGAGCAGCACGCTGAGCAGCGCGGTGGCGCCGAAGTAACCGACCTCGACCCGGGTCACCTGGGCGGGGATGATCGAGGCGACCATGACGCCGACGAACAGCGCGGCCGAGATCAGCCAGGCGACCGCCGCCCAGGGCGCCTGACCGCGCGCCAGGGCGGCTTGGTTGAGGGTGCCGGCGATCAGGTGCAGGCCCATCCCGAGGCCGACCAGGGCCAGCCCGAAGCGGGCGTAGTGAAAGCCCTTGCTGCCCAACAATGCAGTCATCACGGGCGGCCCGACGGCCAGCAGCCCCAGGGCGACAGCGAGGCCGAACGCGGCGATGACCAGGATCGTGATCCGGATCGCGTCGTGAAACTCGTCCGCGCTCTCGCGGGCCTCGAGGCCGGCGAGGTGGGGGAGAATCGAGGTCTGCACGGCCTGAAAGAGCTGGAGCGGGGCGCGCACGATCAGCATCACGTTGAACACAAAGCCGACCAGACCCGTGGTCAGGTCACCACCGCCGGCCTTGGCGGCCACGATCAACACGCCGGCGTTCATCAGCGTCTGCTCAGAGAGCATGATCCCGACCACCGAGACCGCGAAACCGGCGCCGTGCTTGAGCGACAGGTCGGCGCTGGCCTCCTCGAGCTGGGCGTGGGCGGGTCCCTCCGCCGCCGCGTCGGACACCGGCACATCGGCGTGGCCACGCATGCGGATGCGCGAGAACGCGAACGGCATCACGCACAGGGACGCGAACGGGGCCACCGCCATGCCGAGTCCGACCAGGCCCTGGCCCGACCCGATCCCGACCACCACGGCCAGTGCGAACAGAAAGCGCGAGGTCGACTCCAAAAAGACCAGTCCGCCGTACAGGGCGAAGCGCTCGTGCCCGGCCAGCCAGCCGCGGGCGAAGTAGCTGGCGCCGTAGGCGAGCACCCCCACGACCAGGATCCAGTACAGCGTGCTCGAGCCGTCGAACATGCCCTGCTCGATGTCGTGGCGCAGGGCCAGGGCGACGATCAGGAAGATCACCGAGAAGCCGAGCTGGATCGAGGCCGGAACGCGCAGCGGATGGCCGTGCAGGCCCCGAGCCCGCCGGTCGGCGATCGTGCGCGAGAGCAGCTGCTCGATCGGCCGGTAGATGACCGACAGGATCACGAACATGATCGCCCAGCAGAGCGAGATCCGGCTGTAGGAGCGGGGATCGAGAACGTGACTGGCCGCGGCCAGGTAGGCAAAGGTGAAGATGCCGGTCGAGGCGATCCCGATCGACAGGACCCGGGCGCCCGACGCGTAGGAGCCGGTCTTCTCGGGCTGGTCGTCGGCGGGAGGCTGCGCTTGGGGTGGCGCCGGCGGCCGGATGACCGCCATCAGCGCACTGCGACCAGCAGCATCGTCCACGGAAACGGTGAGCGGACTTCGGTCACCGCGCCATGGCCGCTGAGCAGGCTGACGAACGCCCGGCGGCTCCAGTGGTTCAGGTGGCCGGGGGTGTTGCCGAGCTCGCGCAGGTAGGCGCCGCGGGCCACGTTCAGGACCCGCCAGAGCGGCTCGTGCGGGACCGACACCAGCAGGTGACCGGAGGCGACCCGGGCCATCTCGGCCAGCACCCGCTCGGGGTCTGAGACGTGCTCGAGCACCTCGGTGGCGGCGACGAGGTCAAACTCAGCATCTCCGAACTCCAGCCGTCCGGCGTCCATGGCCCGGAAGTCGAGGTTGGCGTGACCGCGCTGGTCCCATTCGGCCTCGAGCTTGGGGTCGGCGAGGTCGACCCCGACCACCCGGCCGGTGCCCAGCTTCTGGGCCCACTGCTCAGAAAGAACCCCCTCGCCGCACCCCACATCCAGCACCGAGCCCGGCGCGGCTTGCGTGAACAACTCGTCCAGCGTGTGCTCGAAACCGGCCATCAGTCGCCGCACGACCGGGTTGGTGGAGCCGTACTTGTCGTAGGTGTTGCCGGTCGGGACTGCGCTCATACCTCGAGCGCCTCGCGGTCCTCGGTGTCGCCCGGCCCAGCGGCCGCCGCCGGCGGCGCACCGGCCTCGTAGTGTGAGGGCTCCACGCCGAGTTGCAGCTCGATACGGCGCACGCGCTCGAGCGTGCGCTGCGACAGCGTCCGCTGATGGCTGAGCAGGTCCCCGATCACCCCCAGCGCGCCGAGCAGCATCGCGGCGATGAACAGGACGGCGCCGAAGATCAGTGACTGCACGTGGCCTGAATGCCCGCCATGCTGGATGAAGGTGACGATGAAGCGGATGAACAGGGCCAGCGCCGGGACGCCCAAGATCACCGCGCCGCCCCAGAACACCCGGAGCGGCTCGTACTGGGCGTAGATGCGGAAGATCGACAGCGCGTTGCGGCGGATGTAGGACGTCGTGGACGGAAACAGCCGCGACTCGCGCGTCTTGGCGTTGGTCCGGATCGTCACATGATCGACGGCGACCAGCAGCTTGCCGGCCTGGATGATCGTCTCCAGCGTGTAGGTGAACTTCGAGACCGCCTGCATCTGTAGAGCCGCCTCGCGGTTGTAAGCGCGAAAACCCGACGTCGTGTCCGGGATCTCGGTCGAGGAGGCCTGGCGAACGACCCAGGAGCCGAGCTGCTGCAGGCGGCGCTTGGTCCGCGAGAAGTTCTGGTTGACGTCGATCTGGCGGTCACCGACCACCATGTCGGCCTCGCCGCGCAGAATCGGCGCCACCAGCTTGGGAATGTCGGCGCCCTCGTACTGGTTGTCGCCGTCGGTGTTGACGATCACGTCGGCGCCGAGCTTGAGCCCGGCGTCCAGACCGGCCTGGAAGGCGGCCGCCAGCCCCTTGTGGTTGGTCAGACGAACAACGTGATCGACGCCGTTGGCGCGCGCGGTGGCGATCGTCTCATCGGTCGATCCGTCGTCGATGATCAGCCACTCGACGGCGTCAAAGCCCTCGATCTCGCGCGGCAGCCCGCTCAGAGTCATCGGGAGCTGCTCTTGCTCGTTGAAACAGGGAATCTGGATGATGAGCTTCATGGCCTGAGAGCGCGCGCCAAGGAGAGACGCGCGGCGCTGCGCGGCGAGAACCGCTGCTTGGGCGCGCGCTCGGGCGGGCGGGTTGAGATCACACGGTAGCGGGATACTCGGGGGGAAACATGGATGCCGCCACCTTGGAACCGGCCCCCGTGGCAGTCAACGTGCCCGCCCGCCGCCGCCTCGCGCGCTGGGGCGAACGCGTCCGCGGTCACGGCCTCGATCTGCATCGGCCGCTGCTCGCGGTGGTGCTGCTGGCCACCTTCGGCCTGCGCCTGTGGGGAATCAAGCATGGCCTGCCCTACAGCTACAACGTCGACGAGGCGACTCACTTCGTGCCCCGGGCGATCGCGTTCTTCTCGCATGACCTCAACCCCCAGTATTTCCTCAACCCGCCCGCCTACTCCTACCTGCTGCACATCGTCTTCGAGTTCTGGTTCGGGAGCGCAGACGCGGTCTCGCGGGCGTTTACCACCGATCCGACCGGGGTCTTCGTCGTCGCCCGGGTCGTGGCGGCCGCGCTGGGGACGATCTCGGTCTGGCTGACCTACCTGGCCGGCGAGCGCCTGTTCGGGCGCACGGTCGCGCTGCTGGGAGCGGCGATCTTCTCGGTCGCCTTTCTCCCCATCTTCTACAGCCACCTGGCGCTCAACGACGTGCCGACCCTGGCCCCGGTCGCCCTTTCGCTGTACGGAGTCTCGGGGGTTCTGCGGCGCGGCTGGCGGCGGGATTATGTGATCGCCGGGGCCGGGATCGGACTGGCGGCCGCGACCAAGTACACCGGCGGGATCACGCTCGTCTGCCTGCTGGCGGCGGCGGTGTGCGATGGGGCCGGCGGCGCGCTCCTGGTCGCCCTGCGGCGCCTGGTGCTGGCCGTGCTCGTCGCGCTGATCGCGTTCGTGATCGCCAACCCGTACGCCGTCCTGGACTTCTCGGCCTTTCAGAACGGGATCTCGACCCAGGCTGCCCTGGCCGGCGGCGCCGACCCGATCAAGCTCGGCACGACCTCCGCCAGCGGCACCGCCTACTACCTCTGGACGTTCACCTGGGGTCTGGGCTGGGCGCCCTCGCTGGCCGCCCTGGGCGGCGCGGTCCTGCTCCTGGTCCGGCGGCGACTGACGATGGCCCTGGTCCTGCTGGCCGCACCGATCGCGTTCATCGTCTACATGGGCGACCAGCAGCGCTTTTTCGGGCGCTGGCTGATGCCGGTCTTCCCGATCGTCGCCCTGCTCGGCGCCTACGGCACCGTGGAGCTGGTGCGTTGGCTGGTCCGGACCGGCCGGGCGCCCGCGCTTCTCGCCGCCCCGCTGGCCGCGGTGGTGATGCTCGGTCAGGGCCTGGCCAGCTCGGTCCACAACGACGCCGTGCTCGCCCGCCCCGACACGCGCAATCTGGCCCGCCAGTGGATGGTCGGCCATGTGCCGGCGGGCGCCAAGGTGGTGGTCGAGCCCGTGGTGTCCGACAACTGGGGCGCCGATATCGGCCGCTCGCTGCCGGCCACATTGAGCGGCACCCGCTGGCAGCGCTTTGCCACCTACGAGACCGACGTGGACCCCCAGGGCCGGCTGCTGCCCGCCGGCCAGCGGCGCTTCGTGCTCGTTGACCAGTACGAGCGCACGCTGCGCCCCGAGCTCCTGGACGAGTACATCAACAGCAACTATTGCTGGGTGGTGATCGGCTCGCTGCAGGCCGGCCGATCCTTCGCCCAGCCCAAGATCGCCCCGGCCGCGATCGCCTACTACGCCCAGCTGGCCAACCACGCCAAGCTGATGTACCACGTCAGCCCGTTTGGCCACAACAACCACGCAGTGCCGTTCAACTTCGACTGGTCGGTCGACTACTACCCGGGCCAATACGCGCGCCCGGGACCCGAGATCAGCGTCTACCGACTTACCAGCGGTAAATGTGCGTCGAACTATTCTTCTCAGCAGCTGAAACGATGACCATCACCGGAGCCGATACCGACAGCCTGCACCTGGCCCGAGCGATCGAGCTCGCCGAGGGCGGACGCGGTCAGGTGAGCCCCAATCCGCTCGTCGGCGCCGTGCTCGCCGACGGCGATCTGGTGATCGGCGAGGGCTTTCATCGCGCGCTCGGCTCGCCCCACGCCGAGGTCGAGACGATCGCCGCCGCCGCCGGTCACGATCTGGCCGGCGCCACCCTCTACGTGTCGCTCGAGCCATGCTGTCACAAGGGCCGTACGCCGCCGTGCACGGACGCGATCCGCGCCGCCGGGATCCGCCGGGTGGTCGTCGCCTCAGACGACCCCAGCCCGCACGCCAACGGCCGCGGGCTCGGGATCCTGCGCGACGAGGGCGTCGAGGTCGTGCTCGCCGACGGTGATCTCGCCGCTGCGGCCCGGATGCTCAACCAGCCGTTTCGCAAGTACGCCAAGACCGGCCGCCCGTGGGTCCTGTTCAAGTCGGCGATGACGCTCGACGGCAAGGTCGCCACCCGCAGCGGCGACTCGAAGTGGATCTCGGGCGAGAGCAGCCGCCGCCTCGCCCACCATTGGCGCGCGGAATGCGACGCGGTCGCAGTCGGGATCGGGACCGCGCTCGCTGACGATCCCCTGCTGACCGCCCGGGAGCCCGAGCCCCATCCACCCAGCCGTCAGCCGCGGCGGGTGGTGTTCGATTCGCTCGGGCGCCTGCCCCTCTCCGCCCAGCTCGTGGGCGACGCCCGCCGGATCCCACTGACGATCGTCGTTTCGCGGGCGGCCCCGCGCGGCGCCACCGACGCGCTGCGCACCCACGGCGCGGACGTGATCGTGGCCAGCGGCGAGAACGAGCCCGCGCGGGTCCGGGACGCGCTCGATCAGCTCGGTTCGGCCGGCGTCGGCTCGATCCTGCTCGAGGGCGGTCCCCACCTGGCCGGGGCCTTCCTCGACGCAGATGAAATAGACGAGATCCGGCTCTTCCTGGCCCCACTGGTCCTCGGCGGCCGCACCGCCCGGGATCCGCTCGAGGGTGAGGGCGTCGACCTGATTTCCGATGCCGTGCACGCGATGTCCCTGACCTGTGATCGCGTCGGCGAGGACTTGCTCGTCTCGGCCCGAATCAGAGAGTGGTGAGGGGTCGTGTTCACGGGACTGGTGGCCGATCTGGGCCGGATCGCCGACGCCGAGCGCTCCAGCGAAGGCGTGCGGCTGACGATCGCCTCGCCCCTGTCCGCCGAGCTCGGCGAGGGTGACTCGGTGGCGGTCAACGGGGTCTGCCTGACCGCGACCGCGATCGCCGACGGCGCTTTCGCCGCCGAGGTCATGAACGAGACGCTGACCCGCAGCTCGCTCAACGAGGTCGGGACCGGGACCGAGGTCAATCTCGAGCTGCCCCTGCGCGCCACTGACCGGCTCGGCGGCCATGTCGTGCAGGGTCACGTCGACGGCGTGGGCGAGGTGGTGGAGGTCACGGCCGACGGCTTCGCCCGCCGCGTGCGGGTCCGCGCCCCAACCGACGTGCTGCGCTACGTGGTCAGCAAAGGCTCGGTGGCGGTGGACGGGGTTTCGCTGACCGTGGCTGACATAGATCGCGCATCATTTACCGTCTCTCTGATCCCCGAGACCCTGCAACGAACCAACCTCGGCCGGATCAGCCCGGGTGCGATTGTCAATCTGGAGGTGGACGTGCTCGCTAAATACGTCGAGAAACTCGTGGGGGCTAACCGATGAGTGCCACGCCGGCCGTGTTCGCCTCGATCGAGGACGCGATCGAGGACATCCGCCAGGGCAAGATGGTCGTGGTCTGCGACGACGAGACCCGTGAGAACGAGGGCGACCTGACGATGGCCGCCCAGTTCGTCACCCCCGAGGCGATCAACTTCATGGCCAAGGAGGGGCGGGGGCTGATCTGCCTCGCCCTGACCGGCGAGCGCTGCGACGAACTCGGACTCGACCTGATGGCGGCCAAGAACGAGTCCGCCTTCGACACCGCTTTCACGGTCTCGATCGAGGCCCGCTCGGGGGTCAGCACCGGGATCTCGGCCGCCGACCGCGCGCGCACGATTCAGGTCGCGATCGACCCCCAGACCAGCCCCCGCGAGCTCGTCCAGCCCGGCCACGTATTTCCGCTCAAGGCCAAGCCGGGAGGCGTCCTGGAGCGCGTCGGTCAGACCGAGGCAGCGGTCGACCTGGCCCGCCTGGCCGGCCTGATCCCGGCCGGGGTGATCTGCGAGATCATGAACGACGACGGGACGATGGCCCGGGTGCCCGACCTGACCGGCTACTGCGACCGCCACGGCCTGAAGCTGATCACGGTGGCTGACCTGGTCGCCTACCGGCGGCGTCACGAGAAGCTCGTCGAGCGGGTCGTGGCCACCAAGCTGCCCACCGGGTTCGGGGACTTCGTCGCGGTCGGATACCGCTCGCTGGTCGACAACAAGCATCACGTCGCCCTGGTCAAGGGGGAGATCGACGGCGCCCAGGACGTGCTCGTTCGCGTCCATTCCGAGTGCCTGACCGGGGACGTGTTTCATTCGCTGCGCTGCGACTGCGGCGAGCAGCTCGAGTCGGCCCTCTCGATGATCGAGCAGGAGGGTCGCGGCGTGCTCCTGTATCTCAGCCAGGAGGGCCGGGGGATCGGCCTGCTCAACAAACTGCGCGCCTACAAGCTTCAGGAGGAGGGGCTCGACACCGTCGACGCCAACCTGCGTCTCGGCCTGCCCGCGGACCTGCGCGACTACGGGATCGGCGCCCAGATCCTCGTTGACCTGGGTCTGACCAGCATTCGGATCCTCACCAACAACCCGAAGAAGATCTCCGGCCTGGCCGGCTACGGGCTGTCGGTGGCTGACCAGATACCGATCGAGCACGCCCCCAACCCTCACAACGAGGCCTACCTGCGCGCCAAGCGCGAGCGGCTCGGCCACACCCTGCACCACCAGGGCCTGCCGTTCGACGAGGAGATGCTCCGCCAGGAGCAGGAGAGTGACAACCGGGACGCCGATGGCGCCTGAGCGGCGGGTCGCGCTGTGCGTGGCCCGCTTCTACGACGAGCTCGCCCGGCGCCTCGAGGAGGGGGCCCGCGGGGGTCTGCAGGACGGGGGCATCACCGAGATCGACTGCTTTGACGTGCCGGGCGCGTTCGAGCTCCCGCTGGTGGCCAAATACGCCGCCCAGTCAGGGCGCTACGCCGCCGTCGTGTGCCTGGGAGCCGTGATCCGGGGCGAGACCGACCACTACGACTGGGTGTGCCGGAGCGCGGCCCAGGGGATCACCGAGGTCCAGCTCGAGACCGGAGTCCCGGTCGGCTTCGGGGTGCTCACCGTCAACACGATGGAGCAGGCGCTGGCCCGCGTGACCGGGGGAGACAAGCGCGACAGCGGCCGCCACGCCGCCGAGGCCGTGCTCGCCTCGCTCGCGGTCCGTGATCAGCTCGCGGGGGGGCGCGGACGGGCTGGGTTCTCCGCCTGACTCAGCGCGCCGGGCCGGCGGGCCGGCGCAGCGGGCCTCAATCGCCGCCCTTGCCCGGCTTGCCCTGGCCGTGCCCGTGGTCGTGACCGGGGCTCTGCCCGGGCGGCACGCTCGCCCCGCCCGTGTTACCCGGCGAGCTGGGCGTGGGGGCCTGGCCGGCGGCCCGCAGTGCCTGGTTGAGCAGCGCTTGCACGGTCGAGGTCTGGTTGGGGATCTTCAGCCGCTGCTGAAGTACCGGAATCGCCGCCTGGGCGTTGCCCGAGCGCAGCAGGGCGTCGCCCAGGTCGTAGAGGGCATAGGCGTAGGACAGGCTGCTCGGGGAGGCCACGTGGATCGCCCGCTCGAGGGTCGGGATCGCGGCCGCGTAGTTGCCGTTCAGCAGTTCCTGGTGGCCCTGCAGCTGGAGGCCGGAGCCGCTCGTGGCCGCGCCGCTCGAGTCGGCCGGCGTGGTGCTGCTCGCCGCAGCGGTTGACGTGGTGCTCGACGCACTGCTCGAGGCCGAGTGGGTGGTCTTCGCAGCCGCTGCCGCCGGCTTGTGCTTGGCGGCCCGGGTCACCGGGTGATGGACGGCCGCTGTCCGCCTGGCTGTGCCCCCTGAGCCCAGCTGGGTCAGGACCAGGGCGACGCCAAGGGCGACCAGACCCAGCGCGAGCAGCGGCAGCGCGCGGCTCGAGCGCCGGCGCGGGCCCGATAGGGCCGCCAGCGGGGTGGGTACCGCGCGCGGCGGACGCCCCGAGGCGGGACGGTGGGGGCGGGTGATCGCCGGGCTGAGCACCCGCGTGGAGGCAGTCGCGTCGCCGTCCAGTGCCGCCTCCAGCGCCTGCACGAAAGCCAGCGCCGTGGGGTAGCGCGCCTCGGGCTCCTTGGCCATGCCGCGGGCCAGGACATCGTCGACCGCCGGGGGCAGGGAGGGCTCGCGCTCGCTGGCCCGGGGCGGCTCCTCCTCGATGTGCTGGCGCGCCTGGGCGGCGAAGTGCTGGGCGGTGTAGGGCCGCCCTCCGGTGAGCAGCTCAAAGGCGGCGATGGCCAGGGCGTAGCGGTCGCTGGCCGAGGTCGCCTCCTCGCCCAGGGCCTGCTCGGGGGCCAGGTAGGCCGCTGTCCCGAACAGCTCGCCGGCGCTGGTGATCGTCTCCTCGCTCTGGAGGTGGGCGATCCCGAAGTCGGCCACGTGCAGTCCCCGGTCGCGGTCGAGCAGGAAGTTGGCGGGCTTGATGTCGCGGTGCACGATGCCGCGGGCGTGGGCATGATCGAGGGCCTCGGCGGCCTGCGCCAGCCACCGGCGCGCTTCCTCACGGGTGACCGCAGCGCAGCGCAGCGCGTCGGCCACGGTACCGCCGGTCAGGTGCTCCATGACGATGAAAGCCCCCGGATGGAGTTCGTCGCCGTGCTCTCCGGCCTCGAGATCGCCGACATCGAAGATCGTGACCACGTTGGGATGGGCCGAGACCCGGGCCACCGCGCGCGCCTCGCGCTTGAACCGGCGCACGGCCTGCGCGTCCTGGGCGTAGCGCTCGGAGAGCACCTTGATCGCGACCTGGCGTCCGAGCACGCGGTCCTCGGCGCACCACACCGACGCCATGCCCCCGCTGGCCAGGTGGCGGCGCAGGCGATAGCGGTCGGGCAGGCTCCGCGCGAACGGGGGCTCGGGTGACGTTCGGGCGCTCGTGCTCATCGTGACGGGTAGTTACCCAAACCCGAGGATGGCTACCCGACCGAGAGAAGCCGGGAGCGGGCCGGGTGGGCGCAGATAGAGATCTGAAGCGGCAGTCAGAAGCCCCGATGGTAGGACGCCGAAGCCCGCCATGCGTAGGAGCCGACCCCGGGCGGCGGACTCCGGGGACGCCCGAGGCCGTGTCTGGGACGGGCCTGTCTATACTCGGCGCGCGATGTCAAAGATCTGTCATGTGTGTGCCAAGGGACCGTCATTCGGCAACAATCGCAGCCATTCCATGGTCGCGACCAGGCGGCGCTTTGATCCCAATCTGCAGCGAGTCCGCATCGACGACGGCGGAACGCCGCGGCGCGTCTACGTCTGCACGCGCTGCCTGAAGGCCGGCAAGATCGTCAAAGCCAAGTAGTGCTCCCCGCCCGGACTCGGGAAGGGGATCGCTGAAGTGGTGGCCCCGGAGCGCCCGGCGAGCCGGTCGGGAATGTCGGACCCGAGCATCGTCCGCTTTCGGGCTCTGATCGAAGCCGGCTTGGCCGCGCTCGAAGCCCGGCGCGAGGAGGTCAACGACCTCAACGTGTTCCCAGTCGCCGACGGCGATACCGGGGACAACATGGTCCTCACCCTGCGGGCCGTGCTCCAAGAGCTCGACCGCCTCTTCAGCGCCTCTGAGGGCCGCACGATCGACGAGATCGGACGCGACGAAATCGTCGCCTCGGTCGCCCGGGCCGCCCTGCTCGGAGCCCGCGGCAACTCCGGGGTGATCCTCTCCCAGCTGATCCGGGGCGCCGCCGAGGAGCTGGCCAGCCGGCCCGGCGAGCTGGTCGACCCGGTGCTGATCGGCGCCGCCCTGGCCCGCGCCGCCGACCAGGCCTACGGCTCGGTCCGCGATCCCGCCGAAGGAACGATCCTCACCGTCGTGCGCGAGATGGCCCACCGGGTCGCTTCCGAGCTGGCCCACACCCCCGGAGCCCGGCTCGGCGCCGATGCCACCGCCTTAGAGCAGGATCAGGTCATCGCCCGGGTGATCGAAAGCGCGCTGGCCGCCGGCGAGGAGTCCGTGCGCCGCGGGCCCGACCTACTGCCCGTGCTGCGCGAGGCCGGCGTCGTCGACGCCGGCGGCTACGGCCTGGTCGTCCTGCTGGCCGGGATCGTCGGTGCCCTGCGCGGGGGCGACGCTCCCGCGCTGCCCCATCAGCCCGCCGCCCGCGTGTCCCATCCCCAGCATGTCTCCACCAGCTTCCGCTACTGCACGAACTTCGCCGTCAGCGGCACTGCCCTCGAGCAGCGGCGCTACATCGAGGCGCTGGAGGAGCTCGGGGACTCGGTCCTGGTGGTGGGCGACGCGACCACGCTCAAGATCCACGTCCACACCGACGATCCCGACGCCGCCACCGCCCTGTTCGCCGACGCCGGGGTCGTCTCCCATCTCGACGTGGCCGACATGCTCGCCCAAGTCGCGGCTCGCGACGAGCGCCTCGTCGGTCCCGCGCCCGTGAAGGTGTGTGGCGCGTTGGCGGTCGTCAACGGCGACGGGATGAGCGCGCTGTTTGAGAGCTTCGGGATCCGCGTGCTCGACGGCGGCCCCACGCTGAACCCCTCGACCTATGACCTGCTGGCCGCGATCCACGCCGTCCCCGCCGAAGAGGTCGTGGTGCTGCCCAACAGCGCCAACGTGCAGATGGCCGCCGAGCGGGCCGCTGAGCTCTCGGAGAAGACCGTCCTGGTCGTCGCTTCGCGCTCTCCGCAGGCCGGCCTGGCCACCGCGGTCAGCCTCGACCCCGACCGCGGCGCGGTGCAGAACGCCGCCGCGATGAGCGCCGCGCTCGAGCACGTGCGCACCGGCGCCGTCGCCCCGGCGGCCCGCGACGACGCCCAGGGCCGTTTCCGGGCCGGCGACGCCGTCGGCTTCGTCGAGGAGGAGCTGGTCGCCTGGGGCGCGCCCCGCGAGACCCTCCAGGATGTGCTCGCGCAGCTGGCCGAGAATGCCGAGCTGATCACCTGCCTGCGGGGCGTCGACGCGCCGCTCGATGACCGGACCGTCCACGCGCTCGCCTTCAACGGGGTAGAGCTCGAGCTGTCCGAGGGTGGTCAGCCCAGCTACTGGTGGCTGCTCGCGGCTGAGTAGGAGCCGCGTCACGCCCGAGGTCGGTTGGCAGCCGCGCCGCTCCCTCGACCGAAGCCCAAGTCATCATCACTGCCGCATCGATGACCGCCACCGCGTTTGCCAGCTCCCGCCCGCTCGCCCCCGACGAGCTCCAAGGCGCCCCGGTGCGCTACCCGCGACCCTCGCGGCTGGCCGAGCGTCTCCGCCTCCCGGGCGCCAAGGCCGAGCACGCGGCGACGTCGCTCGGGCTGCTCACCGTGGGCGACCTACTCGAGCACCTACCCCGCGACCGCCGCGATGCCCGGGCGGTCGCCGAGCTCGTCCCCGGGGAGACCGCGACCGTCGTCGTCTCGGTGCGCAGCATCGCCTCCCGTCCGGTCCGGCGCCGCGGCATGCGCCCGCTGGTCGAGGCCACCGTGGCCGACGACAGCGGCCCGATGAAGGCCACGTTCTTCAACCAGCCCTGGCTGGCGAAGAAGTACCCGGTGGGAACCGGCCTGGTCCTGCACGGCAAGTACGAGGCCCGCAACCGCTTCCGCGTCCAGGGCCACGCTCAGACCAACGAGGCCAGCGCCGGTGACGGAGCCGTCGCGCACTACGCGGCCACCGAGGGGCTCTCGTCGACCCAGATCCTCGCCCTCGTCCGCGCCCACGCAGCCGCCATTGACGATGTCACCGAGCCGCTGCCCACCCTCCTGCGCGTCGGCGAGCGCTTGCCCGAGCGCTGTTGCGCGCTCGCCGCCGTGCACCTGACCGGCGGCGAGTTCGAGCAGACGCTGGGGCGCCGCCGTCTCGCCTTCGAGGAGCTGCTCCTCGCCCAGCTCGCGCTCCTGCGCCGCCGCCGTCTGCGCCGGCGCGGGGCGACGGCCGCGGCCCTTGATCAGCCGCGCGAGCTGACCGCGCGCTGGCTGGGCACGATGCTCCCCTTCACCCCGACCGCCGACCAGGTGGCCGCGATTGACGAGCTCGATCGCGATCTCGCCGCCGTCCAGCCGATGCAGCGGCTGCTGATGGGGGAGGTGGGCTCCGGCAAGACCGTCGTCGCCCTGTACGCGCTGCTGCGGGCGATCGAGCACGGGGCCCAGGGGGCGCTGATGGCGCCGACCGAGCCCCTGGCCGAGCAGCATTTCGCCACCCTCCAGCGCCTGATGCCCGGCGAGGCGGTCCCGATCGGCCTGCTCACCGGATCAACGCCTGCCCGGCGCCGTCACGACCTGCTCGGAAAGCTCGCCTCGGGTGAGCTCTCGCTGCTGGTCGGGACCCATGCCCTGATCGAGGAACCGGTGCGCTTTGCCCGCCTGGCCGTCGCCGTGGTCGACGAGCAGCACCGCTTCGGCGTGCGCCAGCGGGCCGCCCTGGACGCCAAGGCGGGCGTCGACCGCCGACCCCACGTCCTGCACATGACCGCCACGCCGATCCCGCGCACGCTGGCCCTGGCCGGCTACGGCGATCTCGACATCACCCAGCTGCGCGAGCTGCCCAGCGGCCGCCAACCGATCCAGACCGTCGTCTGCTCGACCGATCGCGAGCGCGCCCGCGCTTATGACCGGATCCGCGAGGAGCTGGCCGCCGGCCGCCAGGCGTTCGTCGTCTGCCCGCTGGTCTCCGAGTCAGAGCTGCTCCAGGCGCGCGCGGCCACGGCGGAGTTCGAGCGGCTTCGCAATGGTGAGCTGCGCGAGTACCAAGTCGTGCTGATGCACGGTCAGCTCAGGCCGGGCGAGAAGCACGACGTGATGGCCGCGTTCGCGGGCGGCCAGGCCGACGTGCTCGTGGCCACTTCGGTGATCGAGGTCGGCATCGACGTCCCCAACGCGACCGTGATGCTGGTCGAGGACGCCGAGCGCTACGGGATTTCCCAGCTGCACCAGCTCCGCGGGCGGATCGGGCGCGGCGAGCACGCCTCGCTGTGCCTGCTGTTCGGCAGCAAGTCGTCTCAGCGCCTTCGCGCCTTGGCAGAGCACAGCGACGGCTTTCGTCTCGCCGAGATCGACCTCGCCCTGCGCGGCGAGGGCGAGTTGGTCGGCACGCGGCAGAGCGGGCTGGCCCAGTTCCGGGTCGCCGAGCTGCCGCGCGATGCCGAGCTGCTCGAGCGGGCCCGGGGCCGGGCGCTGTGGATCGACGGCGAGGACCCCGAGCTCGCCACCCCCGAGCATGCGCTGCTCGCCGACGCCCTGGCCGGTGCCTACGGGACCGAGGCCGACGCCCCGATCCGGGCCTGACTGGCGGTGGGCCGGTGAGGGTGATAGCCGGGGTTCACGGCGGCCGCGAGCTGGTGGCGCCGAAGGGACGGGCGACCCGGCCGACCGCCGACCGCGTCCGCGAAGCGCTGTTCTCGATTCTCGGCCCGATCGACGGCGCTGGGGTGCTCGACCTGTTCGCCGGCTCGGGCGCGCTGGCCATCGAAGCCCTCTCGCGCGGGGCCGCCGAGGCGACGTTGGTTGAGACCTCGGCCGCCGCCCTGACCGCGATTCGCCACAACCTGGAAGCGGTCGGAATCGAGGCGATCGTCTCCCGCCAGCCCGCCCTGCGCTTTCTCCAGCGAGCACGCGCCGAGCTACGTCAATACGATCTGGTCTTCGTAGATCCTCCCTATCGCCATGCGAGTTCGCTCTCCAACGAGCTGACCGGGGCGCTGGTGCCGGTGCTCGCCCCTCAGGCTCGCGTCGTCGCCGAAAGCGACCGGCGGCATCCCCTGGAGCTCGGGCTGGACCTGCTCGTGCAGCGGCGCTACGGCGACACCCTGATCAAGATCCATGGCTCCCGATAACCGCATCGCCATCTGCCCCGGTACGTTCGATCCCGTCACCTATGGGCATCTCGACGTGATCTCGCGGGCCTCGGCGATGTACGACACGGTGATCGTGGGAGTGGTCAATCTCCCGTGGCGCAAGGGCAGCACGCTGTTCAGCGTCGACGAGCGGATCGGCTTTGTGAAGGACGCCACGAGCGAGCTCGGCAACATCGAGATCGAGTCCTTCAGCTCGCTGCTGGTCGAGTTTGCCCGCGAGAAGGAGGCGATGGCGATCGTCAAGGGATTGCGGGCAATCTCTGACTTCGAGTACGAGCTGGAGATGAACCAGCTCAACCGCCGACAGGCCCCGGACATCGAGTCCGTTTACGTAATGGCGTCCCCCAAGTACAGTTTCCTGAGGTCGAGCAGCGTCAAGGAGCTCGCGACCTTCGGGGGGGAGATCGACGATCTGGTCCCCGACGAGGTCGCACGGCACTTGAAGGAACGGCTCGGCCGCTGACGAAACAGAGGTGCGCGAGATGGATGTCCTGGTACTCATAGACAAGCTGGACGACTTAGTCCACAACGCCAAGCCGGTCCCACTGACCGACCAGGTGCGCGTGGACAAAGAGGAGATCTACGACATCCTCGATCAGATGCGGGCCACGATCCCCGAGGAGATCAAACAGGCCCGGTGGATCGTCAAGGAGCGTCAGGAGATGCTCGCCGAGGCCAAGCGTGAGGCGGAGCGGATCGTCAAGGAGGCGCGCGAGCGCCAGGAGCGGCTGGTCTCCGACGAGGAGATCACCAAGCAGGCCGAACGGGCCGCCGAGGACATCATCGAAGATGCCCGGGCCCGCGAGCGCGAGATCCGGCTCGGGGCCGAGGACTACGCCGACGAGATCCTCAACACGCTCGAGGTCAACCTTTCGAAGTTCATCGCCGCTGTCCAGCGCGGACGCGATCGGCTCGCTGGAAAAGACGAGCCGGCCGAAGTCTCCTAGCGGCTTGCCCGCCCGGCCGCGGCTCGAGTCCCGGCCAACATGAGCATTTCGATCGAGGTAGTGGACGCGGACATCACCGCCTTGGACGTGGACGCGATCGCCAATGCGGCCAACACCGAGCTCTTGCACGGTGGAGGTGTGGCGGGAGCGATCTCGCGGGCAGGCGGGGAGAGTGTGGATCGGGAGAGCGAGGCGGTGGCACCGATTGGGCTCGGGGAGGCGGTCGAGACCTCGGGCGGGAAGATGCCGTGCCGGTGGGTCATTCACGCCGCGACCATGCAGCTGGGTGGGCCGACCTCGGCCGAGATCATCGATCGGGCGACGGCGAGCACGTTGGCCGTGGCTGAGCGCCTCGGGGTGCGCTCGCTGGCCCTGGTTGCGTTCGGGACCGGGGTCGGGGGCTTTCCGGTCGCGGAGGCGGCGCGGATCGAGGCCGAGGCGCTGGCGCGTCATCTCGAGAGCGGGTCAGGGCTTGAGCGCGTGGTGTTCGCGGTTCGCGGTGAGGCTGCCCGGGCTGCGTTCGCGGCCGCGCTGGCGTCAGCCGGTCCGCCCTCCGCTGTTTAGCCGCCCCGGCCTAGCGAACCTCGAAACGGCGGAGCGACTCCCCAGAGCCGACTGACTCGTCAATCACGTCGACGTCGCGCACGTCGGCATGGGAGGGACCCTCCGAGGCGAAGTCGATCACCGCCTGCACCGACTCGGGTGTGCCCTCGAGGAGAGCCTCTACCGTCCCGTCCTCGCGGTTGCGAACCCAGCCCGCGACACCGTGGCGCTCGGCGAACTCGCGCGTTGAGTCACGGAAGAAAACTCCCTGCACACGGCCGTGAGCCACGATGCGGCGGCGGATCTTGGCATCGGTCATGTCGGTGATTCTGCCGGGTAGCGGTTACGTCCGGTGCGCGCGCCACGCTGTGAGGCCGTCATGAATGCTCTCTGGTTACTTCTCGGACTCATCGTCGGCGCCGGCGCGGTACTCGCCGTGGTCCGGGTACGCCTGCGCGCCCTGAGCACCGAGGCCGTGCGGGCGGTCGAACTCGATCGGGCTCTGATCAAGGCGCAGGCCGATCTGCAGCACGAGCGGTCGCTCTCCGCGGAGCGCCTGACCACCCTCGGTGACGCCCAGGAGCGGCTGTCAGCGTCGTTCAAGGCGCTCAGCGCCGAGGCGCTGCAGTCGAGCCTGGCCCAGCTGGCCGAGCTGTCCAAGGCCCAGATCCAGACCGCGCAGGCCCACGCCACCGGCGATCTGGAGAAACGCCAGGCCGCGGTCGAGTCCCTGGTCGCACCGCTCCGTGAGCAGCTTGGCCGGGTCGATAGCCAGTTGACGCGCCTGGACCAGGAGCGTCGCGAATCCCGCGGACGGCTCGAGTCACAGCTCAAGACGCTGAGCGAGACCGGCCAGCGCCTGCGCGACGAAACGGGCGCCCTGGTGACCGCCCTGCGCAAGCCCAACGCGCGCGGGCAATGGGGCCAGATGCAGCTGCGCAACGTCGTCGAGCTGGCCGGGATGCTGCGTCACTGCGACTTCGCCGAGCAGTCGTCGATGAGTGGCGACGAAGTGACGCTGCGCCCTGACCTGATCGTCAGCCTGCCGGGCGGTAAGAAGGTGGTCGTCGACGCCAAGGCGCCGCTGCAGGGTGTGCTCGACGCCTATCAGGCGCGCGACGAAGCGCAGCGCGAGCAGCACCTGCGAGACCACGCCCGCCTGCTCCGCAAGCACGTCAAGTCGCTGGCCGACAAGGCGTACTGGGATGGGCTGGAGACCGCCCCCGACTTCGTCGTCATGTTCCTGCCCGGCGAGCATCTGTACGGCGCCGCGCTGGAAGTCGACCCCTCGTTGATCGAGGACGCGATGACCCGCCGGGTGCTGATCGCCACCCCGACGACGCTTCTGGCGATCCTGTGGGCGGTCGCCTACGGATGGCAGCAGGAGCGGGTCGCCGAATCCGCCCAAGCCATTTCCGACCTCGGGCGCGAGCTCCACACGCGGCTGGTCAAGCTCTCCAATCTGGTCGCGACGCTCGGCAACCGCCTGAACAGCACCGTCCGGGCCTACAACGACACCGTCGGCTCCTACGAGGCCCGGGTTCTGCCCGCGGCCCGGCGCTTTGCCGACCACGGTGCCGTCGCCGACGGCCGCGAGCTACCCCAGCTCGAGCCGGTGACCACCAGCGCACGCACCGTCCACGCTGATGAACTGACCCTCGAGCTCGGTCTCGACCACCCGAGCGGCGACGAAGTCAACGCCCGCCGCCTCCGCGCCGCCGAGTAGTCGGCGGCCGTTCGCGACACGCCCGGCGTCACCCGGGACACGCCCGGCGTCACCCGGGACACGCCCGGCGCCGCCCGACGCCGTTCGCCCGGACCCTTGCGGCATTTCATGCGTTATACGCCAGGAATCCCGCAAAAGTCCCTATCACCGAGAGCTTGGGTCCCGCGTGGGCCGGCGCTAGGAGATTTCGGGCGACACGGGCCCCGCCGAGCGATCGCGCCACCAGGCCAGCAGCTCTTCACGCTGATGGGGTAGCGGGTTCGCCGACGGCTTGCGCCGGCGGACCTGGGCGAGCGCGTCCTCGATCTCGATGCCGTCGGTGACCGCGATCACCCCCGCTGCGACGGCCGCCGAACGTTGCCAGCCGGCCCGGCAGTGCAGGTAGGCGAGCTGGCCGTCCTGGAGCCAGCTGCTGACCTCGGAGACAGCGGCCTCGAGCGCCTGCGCCGGGAGATGTCCGTAGTCGGCGAGCTTGAGCCGGGTCTCCTCGATCCCGGCCTCGGCCAGGGCGTGCTCGACCTCCTCGCGCTCTCCGGGGCCGTACTCCCGGTCCTCGACCAGGTTCAGGATCCGGTGGACGCCAAGGCGCTGGATCGTCCGGATGTCGTCGGTATCCAGGGGGTAGGCGCCGACGAGCAGGTCGTCGTGGACGTCGGCGAAACCGTAAGCCTCAAACCAATTGGACATCGCCACCATGATCGCGGTTGGCGCGCGGGCGCGTCGACGCGAGCCGACGAGCAGGCGTGATTGGATAGGCGGATGTCGCCAGCGATCGCCGACGGCGTCCACATCGCCGGCACCTTCGCCCGGGCGGGGATGCTGGCACCCTCTCGACCCGACCGGACGCTGCGGGCGCTGGTGGGCCTGCACCGCTGGGGCCCTACCCTGGCCGCCGGCTACCTCGGGGCGGCCGCCCGCTATCCGGACGCCACCGCGATCATCGACGAGCTCGGCGTCACCTTCGCCGACATCGACCTGCGCACCAACGCGCTGGCCCGGGGGTTCGCCGGCCAAGGCGTCGGGGCCGGGCACGGGGTGGCGATCATGTGCCGCAACCACCGCCGGTTCGTCGAGGCGAGCATCGCCTGCTCAAAGCTCGGCGCCCACGCGGTCCTGGTCAACACCTCCTTCGCGGGCCCCCAGGTCACCGAGGTGGTGAGCCGTGAGGCCCCCACAGCGATCGTCTACGACGAGGAGTTCTCCGCGACCGTCAGC